>CAJBBQ010000030.1 GCA_903951385.1 uncultured Pseudomonadota bacterium | reverse complement strand
TTGCAAATAAGCAATCAAGGCATCTAACTCGGTCTTGCCTTTGGTGGCTTCCACTGCACCGGCTATGTCTTCATCGGTGTAGGGTACGCCTACAGCACGCAATGCTTTCATGTGGGCCGGCATGGCTTCTGCATCAACCAAGTCTTTTTCTAACCAAGGGTAAGCTGGCATGATGGACTCAGGCACCAAATCCCTAGGCTGGATTAAGTGAATACGTTGCCATTCGTCGCTGTATTTACCGCCAACACGCGCTAGGTCTGGACCGGTGCGTTTACTACCCCATTGGAATGGGTGGTCGTAAACAGATTCACCTGCTACAGAGTAGTGACCGTAGCGCAAGGTTTCTGCACGGAACGGACGTATCATTTGTGAGTGGCAGTTGTAGCAACCTTCACGGGTGTAGATGTCGCGACCAGCCAATTGAACTGCGGTGTAAGGTTGTAAGCCTGTGATCGGTTCAGTGGTGGATTTTTGGAAGAACAGTGGGACGATTTCCACTAATCCACCAAACGCGACCGTCACTAAAATCAGCACTATCATCAGAAAGTTGCTGGTTTCTATCTTTTCGTGGCTAAAGCCTTTTTTTGTTTCATGATTCGACATAATGGTTTCCTTAAGCGTGAGCAGTGACAGCAGGAATAGTAGCTGTGGCTGCTTTACCGCTGGTTGCTGTTTTAATGACGTTCCACAACATGATGGACATGCCACTTAGATAAAGCAGGCCGCCTACCATACGAGTGATGTAGTAAGGTGTTTTAGCTTTGACGCTTTCTACGAAGGTGTATGTCAATGTACCGTCCGCATTGATGGCGCGCCACATTAAGCCTTCCATCACGCCTGAGATCCAAAGGGCAGCGATGTATAGCACGATACCTATGGTGGCTAACCAGAAGTGCAATTCAATGGCTTTCATGCTGTACATTTGTTTTTGACCAAACAAGCGTGGAATCATGTAGTAGAGAGCACCCATAGACACCAAGCCCACCCAGCCTAACGCACCTGAGTGCACGTGGCCCACGGTCCAGTCTGTGTAGTGAGATAAGGAGTTCACGGTTTTAATCGCCATCATAGGGCCTTCAAATGTACTCATGCCGTAGAAAGAAAGTGAAACAATTAAGAAGCGTAGGATAGGGTCGGTGCGTAATTTATGCCATGCACCTGACATGGTCATGATGCCGTTGATCATACCGCCCCAACTTGGTGCTAATAGTACAAGTGAGAACACCATGCCTAGCGATTGAGTCCAATCAGGCAAGGCGGTGTAGTGCAAGTGGTGAGGGCCCGCCCACATGTATGTGAAAATCAATGCCCAAAAGTGCACGATAGATAAGCTGTAGGAGTACACGGGACGACCGGCTTGTTTAGGCACAAAGTAGTACATGATGCCCAAGAAGCCTGCGGTTAAGAAGAAGCCCACTGCGTTATGACCGTACCACCATTGCACCATGGCATCTTGAACACCAGCATAAGCCGAATAAGACTTCATGAAGCCGGCTGGCATGGCCGCACTGTTAACAATGTGCAACAAGGCTACGGTGATGATGAATGCGCCGAAGAACCAATTGGCTACATAGATATGTTTTACTTTTCGTGTCCCTATGGTGCCGAAGAACACAATGGCGTAACACACCCAGGTCACCGCAATCAACAAGTCAATTGGCCATTCTAATTCAGCGTACTCTTTACCTTGTGTAAAGCCTAAAGGTAAGGAAACAGCTGCTGATAGGATGACTAATTGCCAAGCCCAGAAGGTAAAGCTGGCTAGCTTAGGCATAAACAGCTTGGTTTGGCAGGTGCGCTGCACGACATAGTAGGAGGTGGCAAACAACGTACAGCCGCCAAATGCAAAAATCACTGCATTGGTATGCAGTGGCCTTAATCGACCGAAACTGGTCCAAGGTAAGCCGAGATTGAGTTCTGGCCAGACAAGTTGCGAGGCGATGATCACGCCTACCAACATGCCCACCACACCCCAAACCACGGCCATGATAGAAAACTGCCGTATAACACCGTCGCTATACGTGTTCGAGCTTACATTTAGGTCTTGCATTTGGTTTCCCCCATGGTACTAATTGATAATTCTTTTGTGATTTTTCACACGTGACATTTTGTCGCACATCGCCTTGAGCCAAATTGATTTATATCAATAGATAAGCAAAATATTGCTTTTTCCAGCGCGGTGATTGCGGTTCGTAAATTTTGAAGGTGCCATTATAAGGCATTTTAGTATCCAATTTTGTATGTAGGATTGAGGCGGCTGGTAAAATTTGCAGCCTTGAAGGCAAGCTCGCCATGCAACAACATAATCTAGTAAAATTCCCCTCATGCTTTTTATATACCGCCTATTAAGTGGCTTGCTGCTGTGCTTCATGTTAACCCTAACAGCTTGCAAGCCAACTTCTTCGCCATCTGACTCAATAAACAAAGCCTCGTCCTCGCCAGAAATCGTCTTCGCCATCAGTCAAGCACCATTAAACCTAGACCCCAGGTATGCAACCGATGCCGCATCCGAGAGGCTTAATCGCTTGATCTATCAAAGTTTGGTGGATTTTGATGCCCATACCAAACCGCAAGCCAGTGTAGCCAGTTGGCAACAATTAAGCCCGTTAAGCTACCGATTCACACTGAGCGAACAGCGCCGTCTTTTTTACTACCCAGCAAGCGCAGAGCACAAAGCAAAAGCTAGAAAATTAACGGCCTACGACGTTAAAGCTACCTACGATTCCATTACTGCACTTTCAGATTCACCGCACAGTGCAGAGTTCAGCAACTTGAAAAATATTGTTGTGGCTAATGAACGGACCGTGCTGTTTTATTTAAACGCACCGGACCGGCATTTTCCAGCTAAATTATTGTTAGGCATTTTGCCTGCCGAATTGGTGGAAAGTCAGCACGATTTCGCTCGTCTGCCAGTGGGTAGCGGACCATTGGTGTTGCTTGATAGCCAAAACAAATGGCGTTTGCAGCGCTTGGATGACGGCCAACTAATTAGTTTGATTGAAGTAAAAGACCCAACGGTGCGCATGCTGAAATTGCTGCACGCAGAAGTGGATTTGATCCAAGGTGATTTGCCGCCTGAGTCCGTGCGCTATTTGCAAGCTAAACCTGGGTTAACTGTTAAAACGGCTGTGGGGGTAAATTTCTCTTACCTGGGTTTAAATACGCAAGACCCGCAATTAAAAAAACTCAAGGTTAGGCAAGCGCTAGCGCATGCCATAGATAGGCAAGCGATTATTGACAAAGCCATGCTGCAGCACAGTCGTTTAGGTGGCGCCATCCTGCCGCCCGAGCATTACGCACAGCAACAAATTTTGCCTGCTTATGCCTATGATCCGGCGCTGGCCAAGCGTTTATTGCAAGAAGCCGGTGTCAGCTTGCCGCTCAAATTGGTTTATAAAACCTCCACCGATGCGCAGCGTTTAAGGTTAGCGACCATCATGCAAGCGCAAATGCGGTTGGCCGGCATAGACCTGGAAATACGCAGTTTGGATTGGGCCACTTTTTTTGCTGAAATTAAGCAAGGCAATTTCCAATTGTATGGTTTGACTTGGGTAGGGGTGAAAACGCCGGAAATCTACGCTCAGGCCTTTGCCTCGGACAGTGTGCCACCCAAAGGCTTTAATCGCGGCCGCTATCAAGATGCCGAATTGGACAGATTGCTAAGCACAGACGATTGGCAGGCGGTGACTCAGCGCGTGCACCAACAATTACCTTACATTCCCTTGTGGTACGAAGGCCAGTTTGCCGCCATGCAAAAAGGCATACAAAATTATTCGCCTAAAGCCGACGGGAATTGGGACGATTTAGCTACAATAAGCGCTTATGCACATTGATATTTCATTGAAAGAGCAACGTTTAACGCTGTTCGATGCCAGTCGTAAGCCGTTGCTTAGTTGCGCGATATCCAGCGCGGCCAATGGCCCGGGTTGCCAAAAAAATAGCGGTTGCACCCCGCTAGGTCAGCATACAGTGCGGGCAAAGATAGGCGACGGTGCGCCGGTTAACAGCGTGTTCGTCGGACGCCGAGCTACCGGCGAGCTATGCACGCCGTATTTGATGGCAGCTTTTCCTGAGCGCGATTGGATATTGACCAGAATACTGTGGTTATCCGGCACGGAGTTGGGCGTAAATCGCTTGGGTGAGGTGGAT
>CAJBBQ010000029.1 GCA_903951385.1 uncultured Pseudomonadota bacterium | reverse complement strand
CGCGGTGCAGAATACGTGGTCGATTTTTTACCTAAAATCAAATTGGAATTGGTGGTGTCGGACGACATCGTTGATTCAGCCATGGAAGCCATCATTAAAGCGGCGCACACTGGCAAGATAGGCGACGGCAAAATTTTCGTCAGTAGCGTTGAGCAAGTGGTGCGTATACGTACCGGCGAAACCGGCGAAGCCGCCGTTTAGATTGCTCGCTAGCCGCGGGATAAGGCTTAAAAGCCTAAAGCCCGCGCACTCTGATAAAACACAAAGCTTACCAGCCAGGCCAGGCCTAATGACCAGCCTAAAGACAGCCACATAAAGCCTAAGCTTTTGGATTCGTTTCTAAGCGTGGCAATGGTCGACAAACAAGGCGTGTAGATGAGTGCAAACAGCATGAAGCTCATGGCTTGCACCCAATCAATCTGACTGGCCATCTGCACCATCAAGGCGTCGCCTTGTAAGCCGTAAATCACCGCTAAAGCCCCCACTACAATTTCTTTGGCAACAAAACCAAATATTAAGGCGATGGCCAATTGGTTGTTTATGCCCAATGGATCAAGCACAGGTGCAAACAAAGCGCCAAGCTGCCCAGCGTAGCTGCCGGCACTGGCTGGCGCGACGTTGCTAGGGAAATTAGTTAAGGCCCAAACCAGCACCACCCCAATGACGATGAATTTGCTGGCGCGTTGCAAAAAGTGCTTCACTTCCAGCCAGCCGCGTAAGACGATTTGCCTAAGCGTGGGAAAGCGGTAGGGCGGCAATTCCAATATAAACGGTTCTTTGTTTTTAAATTGGCCTTGAAACAACAGCGCCGTTAAAAACATGGTGACAAAGCTCATGAGGTAAAGGGCGAATAGCACCAGCGGTGCTTGGCTGGCCGTAAACAAGGCAGTAATCATGAAAATGAATACCTGCAACCTAGCGGAGCACAGCGACAAGGGTATGACCAACATGGTGAGCAAGCGCATGGGCTTAGAACGCATCATGCGTGTGCCCATGAGTGCAGGCACGTTGCAACCGAAGCCCATTAGCATCATGACAAAGCCGCGCCCATCCAAGCCCATTTTAGCCATTAGGGCATCCATCAAAAATGCGGCACGGGATAAATAACCGCTGTCTTCCACCATGGACATGACCAAGAAGAACAGCACGATGATGGGCACGAAAGCCGCAACCGTTGCTACGCCATTGTATATGCCGTCCAACATTAAACCGCTAAGCCATGTTGGGCTGCCGGCAAAAAGCGGTTCCAACACGCCGCTGCGTAACAGTTGTAGCGCCCACGCTAGGCCATCCTGCAGGGGTTTGCCAGCGGCAAAAATGAATTGGAATAGCGCGTACATGGCTAAGAAAAACAGCGGCAAGCCCAGCCATTTATGCAGCAGGATTTTATCTATTTTGTCCGTGGTGCTGTCCGATAGCGTGCTGGGTATGTGCACGTAATGGGCTAGCAAGCTTTCCATCTCTTTTTCAATTTTTTGATCTTCTTCTAAGGCCAGGCTAATGCGAGCTGGATCGCTGCCTGCTTGTGTTTGATTAAGAACGGTAGCGGCTGCCTGCAATGCCTTGGGTAAGCCTTCGCCGTATTTTGCGCTGATTTGCAGCACCGGCATATTGAGCGATTTAGCCAACTGATCTATGTCTATGCTAATGCCGGCTTTTTTCGCTTCGTCCGACATGTTTAAGGCCAAAACCATGGGGATGTTGAGTTTTTTAATCTGCAATAACAGCGACAATTGCCGGTCTATTTGCGAGCTGTTGAGTAAGACTATGGCTAAATCCAAGGGGTTGTTCGCCAAAAAGTGCCGCACGACTTGCTCGTCTTCTGAAAAGCCATGCAAATCGTATATGCCAGGTAAATCCACCAACTCGGCGATGTGGCCACCCAATAGCACTTTCGCACTCATCAAATCCACGGTGATACCAGGCCAATTGCCTACCCGCGCGGATGCGCCGCTGATGCGGTTGAATAAGGTGGATTTGCCCGTGTTGGGCATGCCTAATAAAGCGATGCGTTTCATTGACTAGCCTGCAAGTCGTTCTGCACGTGTATGCGGGCCGCTTCGGCTTCACGCAGGATGACGTCGGTTGTGCCTAAGCGCACGTGCAAGGGGCCATTAAAATTGGCTCTGCGCATGATGCTTATGGTCTTGCCTACGCGAAATCCTAAGGCCGATAAGCGATGGTATAGCGACTCCTCGGCCTCAATGGCGGAGATGGTGGCGTG
>CAJBBQ010000028.1 GCA_903951385.1 uncultured Pseudomonadota bacterium | reverse complement strand
GTCTTCGATGCCGTGGCGCAAATACGCAAAACACTGGATGGCCGCCTGCCGCTGATAGGTTTTTCTGGCAGTCCCTGGACCTTGGCGACCTATATGGTGGAAGGCAAAGGCGGCACTGACTTCTTGAACATCAAAAAAATGGCCTATGTCAGACCGGATTTATTGCACCGTATTCTAGATATCACCGCACAAACCGTGACACAGTATCTCAACGCCCAAATTCTTGCTGGCGCGCAAGCCGTCATGATTTTTGATTCATGGGGCGGCGCATTGGCACACGATGCCTATGGCGAATTTTCCCTTAATTACATGCAAAAAATCGTGTCAGGCTTAATTAAAAGCAACGACGGTCGTCCGGTGCCCAGTATCGTTTTTACCAAGGGCGGAGCCTTATGGTTAGAAGCACAAGCCGAAATAGGCGCGGATGCATTGGGTCTGGATTGGGCCGTGGACATAGGTCAGGCGCGTCAGCGTGTGGGTCATAAAGTGGCCTTGCAGGGTAATTTAGACCCGGCCATATTGTTATCTACGCCAGACGCCATAGCCAAACAAGTGGCGAAGGTGTTGGCGAGTTATGGCAGTGGCCATGGCCATGTGTTTAATTTAGGGCACGGTATCACGCAGTGGACGCCACCGGAAAATGCCGCTGCCATGTTAGAGGCGGTTCGACTTCACAGTCAGCCCTATCACCAATAATAAAAAATCCCGCTAGGCGGGATTTTTTATTGGACAAGGTCTTCTAGAAATTAGGCGACTAATTGATACACGGACCAGGCTATATTAACGATGGCTAAAGCAATTAAGGTATGAAAGGTGAATTTCATGCCCAGCACCCTTTTTGAAAAATTTGGCGGGGCTTGATTAATACCTAGCGCATGAAACACGCGACCAATAATCAGGGTCAGGCCGGGTATAAGCACTAGCCACCAGGGCGCACCATTTACTTCCAAGCAAGCTATCAGAATGAGGCCGGTCGGCACGTATTCAGTAAAATTAGCTTGGGCACGAATGGCTCTTTCTAGAGCATCGTTACCACCGCTACCAAGGCTAACTTTATTTTCTCTTCTTAAACTAATCACGGCAAAAGATAGCTTAATCAAAATTAAGCTAAGCAATGCGGCAACGATGGAAGTAATTAATAGCATGCTTTATTTCAAGCTCATGCGGCTCATGGTGTCATCTTTGTCGATGAATTTATGTTTTAGTGCACCAAGTAAATGAATGCCTATCAACACCAATAAAACGATACCAACAAACTCATGCGTGCATTCAAAAAAATCGCGCACGGGTTTGTTGTCAAGGCCGGCAATCACATCTATGCCAAACCATTTCACACCGTATTTGCTGTTTATTGCCATAATTAAACCGGTCACTGGCACGGCTAACATGAGCAAATAAAGGGAGTGGTGAGTAGCCGTGGCGACTTTTTTCTCTATGGCTTTGTAGGAACTTAAGGCTGCCGGTGGCGTGTGGGTGATGCGCCATAAAATACGCAAAACGATCAAGGCTAGAACCGTTAGACCTAGTGATTTATGTAAGTTGAAATAAAATGTTCGAGGGCTGGCTTCTTCTGCTAATTGCCATGTGAAGACGCCCAAATCAAATAAATCGTAAGCCATTTGCTTGGGGGCCTCTTTAGGTAACTCTGCCATGTACCAACCTAAGACAAACATCAAGGCGATAAAAATAGCAATGAGCCAATGTAGGATGATGGCGGTTTTAGTGTAACGGCTTGGAGTTTGTTTCATGCGGGTATTCCTGTATATTGATTTGAATGACGTATAAATTTAATGAAACCTAATTAATACATGATAGCCCATTATTCTATCAATAACCCAAAGTGCAGGAATAAACGATGCGTATTTTAATGATTATCCTTAGTGGCTTAGTTTGGCTGATACCAGCACACGCAGCATCCAGTGAGAATTTCGTTATTGAATCGCTAGGGCAGGGTATTTATGTGCATCACGGCGCGCATTTAGACATAGACGACGGGTACCAAGGGGATATTTGCAATATTAGCTTTGTTGTCGGTAGCAAGGGTAGCGGTCATCGATACCGGCGGTAGCCTTAAAGTAGGGCAGCACCTGCGTCAGGCTATCGCTAAGGTCACTTCTTTGCCGGTGCTATACGTGATTAACACCCACGTGCACCCTGACCACACATACGGCAACGCAGCATTCTTGGCCAGTCAGTTAAATGAGGTCGAGCCGGAATTCATCGGGCATGAGAAATTGTCCACGACCATGGAATTGCGCCAAGAACAATACGCTAAATTAAATGCTAAGTTGCTGGGTGAAGATGCCTTGGGCACCATATTGGTTAAGCCCAGCATCGCGGTTAAAAGCAGTTTAACTTTGGATTTAGGTGACAGATCGCTGGTGCTAACGGCACACCCGGTTGCACACACCCATACCGATTTAACGGTCATGGACAGCCAAACGCAAACATTGTTTAGCGGTGATTTGTTGTTTATAGAGCGCACGCCGGTGGTTGAGGGTGACGTGAAGGGCTTGATAGCCGAATTGGATAAACTAAAACTCAGTGGCGCTTTGCAAGTTGTACCCGGCCATGGTCCAGTTAGCCAAGACGGTGTGCTGGATATGAAGAAGGCGCAAACCTATTTGCAGGTTTTATTAAACGATATACGTGCCAGCATTAAACAAGGTGTCAGCATGGAGGCGACCATGAACACGGCAGCGGCAACTGAAAAAGACAAATGGCTGTTGTTTGATGTGGCCAATAGGCGCAATGTGAATACCCTATACCCGGCCTTAGAGTGGGAGTGAGGGTGAAAACAAAAGGCCGCATTTAGCGGCCTTTTTTCTGTTTTATTTCGCGACTTGTTTTTCGCGCATTTCATCGAGCGTTTTGCAATCGATGCAAAGCGTGGCGGTAGGTCTGGCTTCCAAACGTTTTAGGCCAATTTCTATGCCACAGCCTTCGCAATAGCCGTATTCACCGCTGTCGATGTTACGCAGGGTTTCATCGATTTTCTTGATTAATTTGCGCTCGCGATCACGGTTGCGCAACTCCAAGGTCATGTCGGTTTCTTGGCTAGCTCGGTCATTAGGATCAGCAAACATCGTGACTTCATCTTGCATGGTGTGCACGGTACGATTTAAATCGTTGCTTAATTCCAGTTTCCATTCGTTCAGAATCTTACGGAAGTGATTGAGCTGATTTTTGCTCATGTATTGCTCATCGGCTTTAGGCTGATAAGGGGTAAATTGTTTATTAGTAACGGCTGCCATGAGTGGATTCCAAATACTTAAGTAAATTCTAAAAAAACGTAATTAAACGTGCGCTTACAAAATTAGCGCGTGAGTGTACACCGAATAAAGCATTCATGCAAAACTAGTCTAATGGCTTGAATGTTTTGAAAAATTTGATTAAGCGGCTTCGCTAAGCTCCAGGGCCAACAAGGTATTTTCCATTAAGGTGGCGACCGTCATTGGGCCCACGCCACCGGGTACTGGCGTGATGTAAGCGGCGCGTTCTTTTGCGGCATTAAAATCCACGTCACCGGCTATGCTGCCATCGGCCAATCGGTTAATGCCGATATCAATCACGATCGCTCCAGGCTTAATCCACTCGCCTTTTATTAAGCCCGGTTTGCCTGCGGCGGCAATCACCAAATCAGCTTGCATGATGGCCTTGGCTAAATCTTTGGTATGGCGATGGCAACTGGTGACGGTGCAACCGGCCAGCAACAATTCTAATGCCATAGGGCGACCTACGTGATTGGACACCCCCACCACGACCGCATCCAAGCCCATCAAGGGAATGTTAGCCGCTTGCAATAGCTTTATCACGCCAAACGGTGTGCAAGAGCGTAAGGTTGGTTGACGCACGGCCAAGCGGCCTATGTTGAAAGGATGAAAGCCATCCACGTCTTTGTCTGGGCTAATTTGCTCTATGATGTGTTCGTCTTTGATGTGAGCCGGCAAGGGCGACTGCACCAGGATGCCGTCCACTGTTTTATCTTCATTTAATTGTTTAATCAGTTTTAGTAATTCAGCTTCGCTGGTGCTACTAGGCAAATCGTAAGCCAGTGACTTGATGCCAACTTTTTCGCATGCCAAGCGTTTGTTGCGCACGTATATGGCCGAAGCCGGATCGCCGCCTATCAGCACAACGGCTAGACTGGGAGCGCGCATATTTACTTTAAGTCTTGCATCAATGCGTAACTTGATAGAATCGAGTAAGGTGGCGGCAATGGCTTTGCCATCAATTATTTGCGCTGTCATCGGAATAGGCTGCTTAATATTTAACAATTATTGAAAATAAAGCGACATTTTAACATATTAGAATTGACCTAAAGCTCGTATTGCAGTATATTTCTGCCCTTCGGCGTGTAGCGTAGCCTGGTAGCGCGCCTGCTTTGGGAGCAGGATGTCGGGAGTTCGAATCTCTCCACGCCGACCAAATTTTTTGCAGTTGAATAGCTCAAATGCATAAATAAAAGTCAGCCCGAAAAGTTTTATATGATGCTGAACCTATGCCCCATATATTACCCTTGTAACCATAATCTGCCCGTAGCTCAACCGGATAGAGCACCAGCCTTCTAAGCTGGGGGTTACAGGTTCGATTCCTGTCGGGCAGACC
>CAJBBQ010000027.1 GCA_903951385.1 uncultured Pseudomonadota bacterium | reverse complement strand
TGGTCTATCAGGGCGGCTTAACTTGGGTAGGCTACTACGTGTCGTCCATGGCCTTGGTCAGCCTGATTGCCGTGTGGTGCATGCAAGAGCACAGGCCTTAAGTGCTAGTTAAGGCCGAGTTAATTGCTCCAACTCGGTCAACCAGACTATGGCTTGATCGCGATCGTTGCCACACATTTCTGCACTGGGCTGCAAGCCTAAGCAAAAAGCCGGGCGTGTAGCTAGACCAAAAATCAGGCATTGATTGTCTGCGCCTAATTGCACGCAGCGCAACCCTGCCGGTTTGCCATTGGGCATGCCCGGTATGGGGCTGTTGATGGATGGAGCGATGCAACAGGCGCCGCACTCTTGCCGGCAATCCACTATAAGTCGGTCCAAGGGAAATGTAGGGCACTGACGCCTTGCTTGATTTCCGCCATGGCGGTGTGCACCAATTGTGCCGGCCCTTTCACGCCCAGCTCGGTGCTGCGCTGCTGGTCGAGTTTGGGCAGGCTAAATAATTTCAAGTCGGGGTAGCGCTTGACGATGCTTTGCATTAAATCAATCAAACGGCTTTCGCCCGCTTCGGTTACCAAGATCGAGGCCTCGATGTAATCTTGCTGATGAAATAGCGACGCGTAATGCGTATCCAACACCCACTCAATCATGGGATGGGCCATTTGCGGAAAGCCAGGCACAAAATAATGCTCCTGGATGGAAAAACCTGCCACCCGGTTGACCGGATTGGGCACGATGTTGGCGCCTTGCGGAAAATCTGCCATGAGCACGCGTTTAGGGTAAGCCGTGTCACCGTATTGCGCTTCTATTTCGGCTAGGGCGAGTGGATGCCGGACGATGGGCACGCCCACCGCATCGGCTGCGCATTGCCGGGTAAAGTCATCCGGCGTGGCGCCTATGCCACCAAAGCTAAATACCACGTCGCCACGCGCCATGCTGGCCTTGAGTGTGGCGGTAATTTGCTCGGGGATGTCGCCTAAATAATTCGCCCAAGCCAACTGCAAGCCGCGGGCTTTTAAGGCTTGAACGACAAATGACAAATGCGCGTCTTGCCGCTTACCGGAGAGTATTTCATCGCCTATGATGGTGATACCAAATTTTTTCATACGGTCTTCGTGTTTAAGTTAATCATCGCAGCTAACAACAACGGTTTACCCCTTGCCATTGGCTGTCTTGCCAATATTTAAAAAATTCTTTGCGGCTTAATAAGGGCGGCGCATCCACGCTGGCTTGGTGAAAAGCGGCATGGTGTTTGACGTACACCTCATAAGCATCGTCACCGCTTAACTGGCGCACGCGGTGCCCCAAGTGGCGTATTTTTTTCCAGAGACGGGCTAAGGCAGTCATCAGTCACGCACCCAATTGTCGAGCAAGCGGGTGGGTTGATACGGCACCTCGGTCAATGGCATCAGTGGCTGTTTACTAAAGTAGCGATACAGTACGTAGAGCATGTCCAACACCACCACCCACAACAGCACCACCAAAAACACGGTTAAATAGGCGTCCAATTGTTGGTTGAAAATCAACTTGGGCGCCACCGCGGCTTTTTCTAATGGCAGCACACCGGCGGCTAATTTATCCGCCAAATCGTTGGCGGCGGCAAAAAAGCCGACACGGATGTCGTCGCTGAATATTTTTTGCCAGGCGGCGCTGGTGGTCACGGTTAGCAGCCAAACCAAAGGCAAACCAGTAATCCACGCCACCTTAAATTTGCCGGACTTAACCAATATACCGGTGGCCACACACAAGGCAATGGCCGCCAGCATTTGGTTAGCAATGCCGAACAAGGGCCATAAAATGTTCACGCCCCCGTTCGGGTCTATCACGCCTATGTATAAGAAATAACCCCAACCGGCCACCACTAGCCCGCTGGTTAACATGACAGAAGGCATCCACGAAGTCTGGCCCATTTTTGGCCAAATGTTACCCAGCATGTCTTGCAACATAAAACGGCCGACGCGCGTGCCGGCATCCAAGGTGGTCAAGATGAAAATCGCTTCGAACATAATGGCAAAGTGGTACCAAATGGCCAGCATGCCTTTACCAAATGCATTGCCAAATATACTGGCCATGCCCACCGCCAAGCTAGGCGCGCCGCCGGTGCGGGCAAACAAACTGCTTTCGCCCATGTCGCGTGCCAATTGATTCATTTGCTCTACCGTCACGGCAAAGCCCCAACTGTTGATTTTAGCAATGGCGTCCACCGCCTCGCTGCCCACCACCCCTGCTGGGCTGTTGATGGCGAAGAACACGCCTGGCTCCAACACGGTTGCGGCGATCATGGCCATGATGGCAACAAAACTTTCTAGCAACATGGCGCCGTAACCTATCATGCGTATGTCGCCTTCGTTAGCCAGCAACTTAGGCGTGGTGCCGGATGCGATCAGCGAATGAAAGCCCGAAATGGCGCCGCAGGCGATGGTAATGAAAACAAACGGGAACAGCTTGCCGCCAAATATCGGGCCGCTGCCATCGGTAAACTGGGTTAAGGCCGGCATGTGCACTTGCGGTTGCAAAATGACGATGGCAATCGCCAATAACATGACCGTGCCTAACTTCACGAAGGTCGACAAATAATCGCGGGGGGCTAACAGCAGCCAAACCGGCACCACCGCCGCGGCAAAGCCATAAGCGATAATGGCCCAGGCCAAGCTTAAGCCTTCGTGATCAAACCACTGCCGCAGCATGGGTTGGTGATCTATCCAACCACCGCCTACCACTGCCAATAACAACAGGGCCACGCCCAATAAGCTGGCTTCTAATACGCGTCCCGGACGAAAATTGCGCATGTAAAAGCCCACTAGCATGGCAATCGGGATGGTGGCGGCGACGGTGGAGGTGGCCCATGGGCTGTGCTTCATGGCATTCACCACCACCAAGCCTAACACCGCGATCAAGATGATCATGATCATGAAAGTGCCGATTAAGGCAGCGGCACCGCCTATTGGGCCGATTTCATCCCTGGCCATTTGGCCTAGGCTGCGGGCATTGCGCCGGGTGGAGAAAAACAAGGTCACCATGTCCTGCACTGCCCCGCCCAATACCGCGCCTACCAATATCCACAAGGTGCCGGGCAAATAACCAAACTGAGCTGCCAGTGTCGGGCCGATCAAGGGGCCGGGGCCGGCAATGGCGGCAAAATGGTGGCCAAATACCACCCATTTATTGGTCGGAATAAAATCGCGACCGTTGTCCAAGCGCTCTGCTGGCGTGGCCCGGGTGGCGTCCACCGTGAGCACGCTGGCGGCAATCCAAGCCGCATAAAAACGGTATGCAATGGCGTAAATACAGGCTGCTGCTGCGATAAACCACATGGCACTGATGCTTTCGCCGCGGTTTAAAGCAATGGCCGAGACGGCCGCCAAGCCTAGGCCTAGCACGGCCACCCACAATAAAAATTTAAGCTGTTTTTGCATGATTATTTACGCCACTCAATTTAAATTAAAACAACATCCAACCCATCCAAGCGGCCAAGACTTGCACCAGCAAACCCGGTATGACTTGCATAGCAAAATCCTTACCCCCGCTCACCAGTGCGGCCACGCCCTTGGAAAAAGTATTGATGCTAAAAGCCAGCAAGATAGGCACCACCGCGTTGGCGGCACTGACGTTACCCGCGGCAGCCAGGGAGGCGACCGATATGGCGGCCGCATGCACATCGGCCACGCCGGCTGCCATGGAGGCAAACACCACCCCAGTTTGGCCAAACCAGGCGTTCAGCGCTGCTGAGGCGATCAAGGCCACGGCAATAACACCGGCTAAACCAAAGGCTGTTTTTACACTAAAGGTTTGACTGGGTTGACCCAGCTCTGGGCAGGCTTTGTGAAAACAACTGACGGTGATGACCAAGGCATAAATGGCCACGGTCACGCCAGCAAAAATGAGAGGCGCCAACATGGCTTGCAAGGTTGGCGGGTGAACCGCGGCTAACAGCAAACTCAATTGCAAAACGGTGGCTAGACTCGACAGCAGTGCACCGGCTACGGCCGCTTCCATGATCGCCGGCGTTTGTTTGGCACGCTGACCCATGGCCCCCACTGTGGCAATGCTGGAAATGAAGCCAGACACCAAACCAACCAAAGGCAAGCCGACGCGACTGCCCAGCGCGCGTAAGGCTAAATGGCCGAGCGCACTGATGAGCATGACCAAGATAACAATCAACCAAAGGTTATGCGGATTGATGGCATCAAATGGCCCAATTAATTCATTGGGCACCAGGGGCA
>CAJBBQ010000026.1 GCA_903951385.1 uncultured Pseudomonadota bacterium | reverse complement strand
TATTGACCGCGGATGCATTGATGTCAGCCAGTTTCTCTGCATTCACTGCCACGTTAGGCAAAACTAATTCTTCGGCTTGCGCCATGGACGCTAGAGCGGCCAACACGCATGGTGTTAGAATGTTGCTAAGCAATCGATGTTTTTTTGAATAATTGAACGGCATAAACAGACCTTTACAAATAGCTAAAATTAAACGGGTTTTAAATTAGCGCGAATGTTATAGGCTTTATGGGCGGTTGAGAATGTGGCATATTGTCGCAGGCTAGTAAGGACGGGGCTTAGCATGCTTTTATGCATAGACAGCGGTAACAGCAAAACCAAATGGGCAGTGTTTAATAGCGCAGGGGAAATCGTCGATTTCGGCAGCGGCTTAAACAGCGAATTGGCCGACCTAGCCTTCCCATCAGCATCGGCATACCAACGCATTATCGTTTCTAATGTTGCAGGTGCGGCGCATCAAGCCAGCATAATCAAACGCTTGGCCAGCAAGCTACCCATGCACACAGTGCAATCGCCAGCCGTCATGGCCGGCTTACGCAACCACTACCAAGTAGCGCAGGCATTAGGCAGCGACCGTTTCTCTGCCATGATGGCCGCTTATTGCATGCAAAAAGCCTCATGCGTGGTGGTGAGCGCAGGCACGGCCGTTACCATAGACGCGCTCTCCGTCCATGGCACGCAAGCTGATTTTCTAGGGGGCTGGATACTGCCCGGCTTGCATCTAATGCAACAGAGTTTGACGCAGGCCGCCGCGCAATTACCGGAAACAAGCTTTAGCAGCAAACCCGCCGAACAAACAAAATTTGCTCGCAACACAGAGGATGCCATGCAATTCGGCGCATTAAACGCCGTCGTAGGTGCCATTAAGGAAATGTCTGCAGCCTTAACAGCAAACGACAACAAACCACCCCACATTATCATCAGTGGCGGTGATGCGGCATTAATAAAAATCGGCTTAGCGGTGACAACACCCTGCAGCATCGTGGATAATTTAGTTTTACACGGCCTGTATTTCATGGACCGTAACCTGCAAAGTGAATCGCAATGAAAAAATGGATAGCTTTATTATTAACTCTCAACTTGGCCATATGGGCTTATTTTAATCTAGCCCAATTCAGCGCTAAACCGACTGAATCAGCAAGCGGTTCGGCATCTGCCAGCGAAAGCGACATAAAAATACTTAGCCCAGCCGACATCGCATTGTTACCAGAAAAGCCGGTCGAATTAAGCCCTGCCATTACGCCCAGCACGCCAGAGGCAAAGCAGAAGTAATAGCCAATAACTTTTAGGTTTTTTAAACCTGCACTCAACTAAATCAGCCGTCTTCTACTATAATTTGCCTATGAAAATTTTACTCTCAAACGACGACGGCTATTTTGCCCCTGGCTTAAGCGTGTTGGCTGCACACATCGCACAATTAGCCGAAATTACCGTGGTTGCACCAGAGCGCAACAGAAGTGGCGCGAGCAACTCATTAACCTTGGACAGACCATTGAGCGTTAAAAAAGCCGCTAACGGCTTTTTTTATGTCAATGGCACGCCGACCGACTGCGTGCACATAGCCTTAACTGGCCTCATGGATGAGATGCCAGACATGGTCATCAGTGGCATTAACGACGGTGCAAACATGGGCGACGACACCATCTACTCCGGCACGGTTGCCGCTGCCATGGAAGGCTATTTATTAGGCATACCGTCTATCGCCCTATCCATGTCACAGCACAACGCCACGCATTTTGAAACGGCCGCCAAAGTGGCGGTGGAATTAATTCAACACTACCAAAAACACGGCTTCTCCTCCCCCACTTTGCTGAACGTTAATGTGCCGGACATCCCCTACCACGAACTGCAAGGTCGCGTGGTCACGCGTCTAGGTAAACGCCACAAAGCCGAGCCGGTTGTGCAGCTTAAAACCCCTCGTAACGAAACGGTTTATTGGGTTGGTGCGGCAGGTGCACCTAATGATGGCGGCCCGGGTACGGATTTTTATGCGGTGGCCAACAAGCAGGTATCGATCTCGCCCATACAGGTCGACCTTACCAACCACCAACAATTAACTGAAATCAATGATTGGCTAAACGTCTATCATGAAGCATAAAGCGAGCACAAGCACGTGGCCATTCTAAGAAGCGCAACCCAAACCGGCATAGGCATGACATCGCAGCGCACGCGGGATCGCATGCTGGTGCGCTTGCGCGAACAAGGCGTGCTCGATGAAGTGGTGTTATCGGCTATTGCCGCTATTCCCCGCCATATATTTGTCGACGAAGCCTTGTCCATACGCGCCTACGAAGACGTGTCTTTACCCATAGGTTACGGGCAAACCATCTCGCAACCTTACATCGTTGGCCGCATGTCGGAAATCCTACGTAACGGTTCAAATTTGAAAAAAGTCTTGGAAATAGGCACCGGTTGCGGTTATCAAACTGCGGTTTTATCCAAGTTAGCCAAAGAAGTGTATTCGGTAGAACGCATACGGCCACTGGTCATGAAAGCCCGCGAGCATTTGCGCGACCTTAAATGCACCAATGTAAAATTAGGCCATGCCGATGGCAACATGGGACTGGCAGAACTGGCGCCCTTTGATGGCATTATCGTGACAGCCGCCGCTAGCCACATTCCTCAAGACTTGCTGGATCAACTCGCGGTCGGTGGACGCTTAGTCATCCCAGTAGGCACGGAGGAGCAAATTCTGCATTTGGTGGAACGACTAAGCGAAGATGACTACCGCACCAGCAAATTGGAAGCGGTAAAATTCGTCCCTTTACTTGGCGGCACTCAATAACGATGCGTCATACCCTAGCATTACTTAGCTTAGGCTTCATACTCAATCTAGCGGCTTGCAGCACCAGCCCACCTGCCCCTGTCATAGACCGCTTGCCTGCCAATGCCGGCAAGAGCGAGCCCAGCAACATTAAAAAACAAAGCGTGATGGTGCGCCCGCTTTACAAAGCCGGCGATTGGCGCCCCGATACCTATACCGTTAAAAAAGGCGATAACCTTTACAGCATAGGCCTGGAGTTTGGCTATTATTACAAAGACATCGCCCTGGCCAACAACATCAGCGCGCCATACAACATCAAGGTCGGTCAGGTGCTGAAATTAAATGCAGCCAAAGACAAGCCCTTGAGCAGCGACAGCAGCGCAGTGGAAATTAACCCCATCAAATCCGACGCTGGCCTGGCTAGCATCAACATCACTGAGCCAAAAGGCGTGCGTGAGCCATATAGCGAGGAAGCCTTAAACAAAGTCCAAACAAGCAAACCCAACCAAGCCAGTCAGCCTGCAGAGGTCAAAATCGACACCAAAGTCATGGCCGACCCATCGGAAAACATGGAGTGGTCATGGCCTACCAAAGGCAAGGTAGTGGCGAATTTTAATGAATCCAGCAACAAAGGCGTGGACATAGCCGGCACACTTGGTCAACCAGTGAATGCTGCCGCACCGGGCCGCGTGATCTACAGTGGCTCGGATTTACGCGGCTACGGTAAATTAGTCATCATTAAACACAACCCCAATTACCTGTCGGTTTATGCACACAACAATCAAATCTTGGTCAAAGAAGGTCAACAAATCACTTTGGGGCAAAAAATTGCCGAGATGGGCAGCACCGACAGCAATATAGTCAAATTGCACTTTGAAATCCGCCGCCAAGGCAAATCGGTCGACCCACTCAAGTACTTAGCTGCCTTGCAATAAACCCATAAAATAAACCAATAAAAAAGCGGCCATAAGCCGCTTTTTTTATTTCATCAATGCCGAAGTATTACTTCGCTTTTTTCGCCTCATCGGCGTAGTAGGAACGCACACCGTTCATATCAAAATCACGCGCCCACTTAATGATTTCTGTAAACGCCGGCGCACCAATTTCACCCACCTGAGCGTGGATACCTGCTTGCTCGCGAATTACTAAAATACCTGGGATTTGGTTCACTTGGAAATACTCACCGATTTCAGGATCGGCTTCGGTATTAACCATACCAAATACGATGTCAGGATTGGCTGCAGCGGCCGCTTCAAAAGTTGGCGTAAATGCCAGACAAGGATCACACCAAGGTGCCCAGAAATCAACAATAACAAAATTGTTTTTTTCTATGGTCTCTTTGAAATTTGCTTTAGTTAATGCAACAACGGCCATGACGAAATCCTAAATTTAATGGGTTAACTTGCTAATTTTATTTGCGAACGAGAGTTTATCAGACCTGGCGCCAATAGTTAAGCATAAGCCGACGACTGACTATAGGGTGCTACTCTTTGCTTGCGCCCCAGGTGTTGGCGTAAACCAATTCACTTAATGGCCGACGAGACCGCGCGGCTTGTTCACGGGCCAAGGCTTCCGCGCTCAGTTTAGACAAATCGCCTGGGTAACCGACACTGATCATGGCCATTAAACTAAATTGCTCGGGCACCTGGAATGTGTTACGCGCCAAATCGACGTTAAACCCACCCAACTGATGGGCACTTAAGCCCATGCTAGTGGCTTGCAAACAAAGGTTTTCAGCCGCTGCACCGCAATCGTACTGCGACCAACGGTTGGGTTGTTGGTTGTGATTAAACATACTGTTCGCACAGAGTAGCATTAAGACCGGGGCGTTTTTGACCCAGCCTTGATTGCCCTCAGACAAGCAATCAAAAGCCGATTGCCAGGCATCCAGGTTGCTTGATTTCTGCCAAACAATAAAACGCCACGGTTGATCGCCAAAACAGGACGGTGCCCAGCGCGCGGCTTCTAACAAAGCCTTAATTTGCTCGGGAGTCAAATCCTGCTGCGCATCGTAAGCCCGGCCACTCCAGCGCTTGGCTATGGTCTCATTGATGGCTACTTGGGTAATGGCCGGTTTATCCATGGATTTACGCTTAAGATGCCGACAAAAACGGGTAATCGGTGTAACCCTTTTCAGTGCCGCCGTAAAAGCTTTTTGCATCCGCTTGATTAAGCGTTGCATCTTGCTTGAAGCGCTCAACTAAATCCGGGTTAGCAATGAACAGGACACCGTAGGCCACGGCATCGGCATGGCCGCTGGCGATGGCGGCATTACCCCTTGCCTTGTCATAAGACAAATTAGCCATATAGGGGCTGGTGCAACGTTGACGCAAGGCAGCGAAGTCAAACGGATCGGCTACCCCACCACCGTGTATGCCGCCTTCCACCACATGCAGGTAAGCTAACTTAAACGGGTTAAGGGCATCGACTACGAAGTTAAACAGCGCTTGAGAATTGCTGTCTTTCATGTCGTTAAAAGGATTCACCGGTGATAGACGCAATCCGACTCGATCGGCACCCGCCACAGCCACCACGGCGGCCGTTACTTCTAATAACAAGCGACTGCGGTTTTCAAAGCTACCGCCGTAATTATCCGTGCGCTGATTGCTGCCATCACGCAGAAATTGGTCTAATAAATAGCCATTGGCTGCATGAATCTCCACGCCGTCAAAGCCTGCTGCTAAAGCATTTTTGGTCGCTTGCACATAATCATCAACTATGGCTGGCAATTCACTGGCTTGCAGTGCGCGAGGCGTGACGTAATCAACCAAGCCTTGATAGGTAAAAGCCTTGCCGGCTGGCTTAATGGCTGAAGGCGCAACAGGCGTGGCGTTATCTGGCAGCAAACTGGGGTGCGAGATGCGTCCCACATGCCACAGCTGCATGACCATCTTACCGCCCTTAGCATGCACGGCATCGCACACCTTACGCCAAGCCGCCACCTGCGCATCGGTATAAATGCCAGGCAATGCTGGGTAGCCGCGTGCCATTAATGAGATAGGCGTCGCTTCGCTAATGATCAAACCGGCGCTGGCGCGTTGCTCGTAATAGGTGACGTTCATGGCTTGAGGCAAACCGCCATCGGTGGCCCTATTCCTGGTTAACGGTGCCATCACCATGCGATTTTTTAGCGCTATCGCACCTAAATTAACCGGGCTAAATAAATCCAATGCCATGTGTTTCCTTAATGAGTAATGAGTTAAAGGCCTAAGACCTTGATGTGTTAACGCAAGGAGACGATGGCTTCAATTTCCACCAACACGTCACGTGGCAATTTAGCCACCTGCACGGTTGAGCGAGCTGGCGTATGACCCGCAAAGGCCTCACCGTAGATCGTGTTCATGGCAACGAAATCGTCTAAATTTTTTAAAAATACGGTGGTTTTAACCACTTTAGATAGGTCGGCACCCGCCGCTTCAATGACGGCTTTTAAATTCCCTAGCACTTGCTGAGTCTGCGCGACGATGTCGCCATCGTTCAAGCTGCCATCCGGCCTAAGGGCAATTTGCCCTGAAGTGAACAATAAATCACCGACCACCATGGCTTGTGAGTAT
>CAJBBQ010000025.1 GCA_903951385.1 uncultured Pseudomonadota bacterium | reverse complement strand
CATCATGCACCAACACAGCAGGGGTTTAAGCTTGGAGGAAATCGACATGCTGGCCACGCATTTTTCTACGCAAATACGCGTCATACGACCGCCCTTGAGCCCACAAAAATTAGAGGCCGAACATGGCTGAGCCGTTTAATAGACGGGCTTTCATCAAGGCTATAGGCGCAACCGGCTTGGTTATGGCTAGCAGTCGCAGCCTAGCCATGGCCAGTAAGCCGCCCATGGGTCGCGTGGTCATCGTCGGCGGTGGCTATGCCGGTGCCACGGCAGCCAAATACTTGCGCTTGTGGAGCTTAGGGGCCATCGAGGTGGTGCTGGTCGAGGCCAACCGTCAATTTGTATCCTGCCCCATGAGTAATTTGGTTTTGGGTGGCAGCAAGACCATCAACGAGCTGACCTTTGGCTACGATGGCTTGCAGGCCAATCACGGTGTTATTTTTAGGCATGACACGGTGACCGCCATAGACGCCTCCCTTAAGAAAATCACCATGCTGGGCGGCACACTCAGTTACGATCGATTGATCGTGGCCCCAGGCGTGGATTTTAATTACCAAGAATGGCCCATGTTGGCCAGTGTGGACGCGCAAAAACAAGTGCCGCATGCATGGAAAGCCGGTTGGCAAACGGTCAATTTACGGCAACAGTTGGAGGCCATGGTAGACGGGGGGGTGTTTGTTATGAACGTGCCCAAGGCGCCGTATCGTTGCCCGCCTGGCCCTTATGAACGGGCTTGCCAAGTGGCCAGTTATTTCAAACAGCACAAGGCCAAAAGCAAAGTCATCGTGCTCGATGCAAACGCGGAAATTATTTCCAAAAAAGGCTTGTTTGCTAAAGTCTTTAACGAAAGCTATGCCGGTATCATCGATTACCGACCAGACAACGCCATTAGCCACATCAACCTGGCTACTAAAACCGTCAGCACCGAATTCGATAGCATCAAGGCCGACGTGCTGAACTTTATTCCGCCGCAACGCGCGGGTAAAATAGCCCAAGTAGCCGGTTTGACGGAAAAAGACTACCCTTGGTGTGACGTGAATTTTCTAACTTACGAATCCAAATTGGTGCAAGACGTGCACGTGTTAGGTGACAGCGTGGCAGCGGGCTTGCCAAAATCGGCGCACATGGCGACCAACCAAGCCAAGGTCTGTGCCAGCGCCATCGTGCAATTGATGGGTGGCAATTTGCCTGATGCCGCGCCGGTGTTTGCTAACACCTGTTACAGCTTCATCAACGATCATGCTGCCATGCACGTGGCCAACGTTTACCGCTACGATGCCGGCAAAAAAATGATGGTGTCGGCCGAGGGTGGCGGCGTGTCCATCAGCCCCAATGAAAAAGAAGCCGGCTATGCCCACGCCTGGGCCAACAATATCTGGGCCGATACGCTTAGTTAACTACATGCATAGGAAATAATTATGACCAAACACACCTTACTGGCCTTATTGCTAAGCGCTTTTATTCCTGTAGCTCAGGGGGCTGCGTTAAGCACACAAAAAATCAGCGGGTTGAAAATGCCGGAATCGGTGGTGCAAGCAACCGATGGTCGGGTGTTTGTTTCTGAGATCAATGGCTTTGGCGTGGACGGCGACGGTCAAATCAGTGTCATTGAAGCGGGGCAAGTGAAGCTGTTTGCTAAAGGCTTGGATGACCCTAAAGGCTTGGCCATTATAGGTCAGACTCTTTATGTGGCAGACAATAAACGCATCTTAAAATTAGCCTTAAGTGGGCCCAAGCAAGGTCAGGCTGAAGTCTTTGCTGCAGCCACAGCCTTCCCGGTAACGCCGCTATTTTTAAATGATTTGGAAGCCGATCTGGCGGGCAATTTATACGTCAGTGACAGCGGCGACTTGAAGGGCAAGGGCGGTGCGGTTTACCAAATTAATGCCCAAGGCCAGGTGCGCTTGCTCATCAACGGTCAGCAAGACAACCGGATTTT
>CAJBBQ010000024.1 GCA_903951385.1 uncultured Pseudomonadota bacterium | reverse complement strand
TGAACCGCCTAAGAATTCAGGCAAGATTGGAGCCAAAGCGCCAATTACATTTTGTGAGGCCTTACGTGTGGCCACTGTTTCGGCTTTTTCGTTTGTAGATGCAATGATGGCATCGGTGGCTGATTTCCAGTTTGCTGGCAAATCGCCTGCCATGCGGCGTGAGAATTCAGCGGCTTCAGCTGGGAAGGCTGCTTTGTAGGCAGCAAATTTGCTGTTCCATGCTGCTTCAGCAGCAGCGCCTTTAGCCGTTGCATCCCAACCAGCGTAAACGTCAGCTGGAATGACAAATGGCTCATGCGGCCAGCCGATGTTGGCACGCGTTGCGGCTACTTCGTCTAGGCCCAAGGCTGAACCGTGGCAATCGTGTGAGCCGGATTTGTTTGGTGAGCCCATACCGATGACTGTTTTACAGCAGATCAAAGATGGTTTGTCCGTTACTTTTTTAGCCGCAGCAATGGCTTTACCAATAGCAGCCACATCATGGCCGTCTACGGATTGCACGTGCCAGCCGTAAGATTCAAAGCGTTTAGCGGTATCGTCTGTGTACCAGCCTTCAATGTGGCCGTCGATAGAGATGCCGTTGTCGTCCCAGAATGCGGTTAATTTACCCAAGCCCCATGTGCCGGCTAAGGCACAGGCTTCGTGTGAAACGCCTTCCATCATGCAGCCGTCACCTAAAAATACATAGGTTTGGTGATCCACAATGTCATGGCCTGGTTTGTTGAATTGATTGGCTAATAATTTTTCTGCCATAGCAAAACCCACGCCGTTGGCAATACCTTGGCCTAATGGGCCGGTGGTGGTTTCAACGCCAGGTGCGTAACCGTACTCTGGGTGACCGGCGCATTTTGAATGCAATTGACGGAAGGTTTTGATTTCATCCATAGGCAAGGCATAACCGGTCAGGTGTAGCAATGAATAAATCAACATGGAGCCGTGACCATTGGATAGCACAAAGCGATCGCGGTTTGCCCATTCAGGATTTTTCGGGTTATGGCTTAAATGGTTATTCCACAATTCTTCAGCAATTTCTGCCATGCCCATAGGCGCACCTGGGTGACCAGAATTCGCTTTTTGTACCGCATCCATAGATAACGCACGGATGGCGTTGGCTAGGTCTTTACGTGTTGCCATAAATTTCTCCCTAATGATTATGCTTGCAGTTTTACGCGTCGTGTGTGGCTATCAGTCACACAGAAAATCCAGTAAAACCTTGAATGAATTCTTCAAAAAGCCAGTTTTAAGGACTGGCTTTTTGCAAAGGTTAAATTATTGCTTAATTACCCTATTTGGGCAAGGGCTTAGGGGCGCATGACTTAAGAAAATAGCCGTGATGGCTAAATGCTGGAGGGGGTCTTTTTTAGTCGGTCTTTTACAGTATGCCTAGTTTGATTTTAATGACGTATTTGGCAATGTAGCCAACCATGCCAAAAGTCAGGCCAAGAAAAAGGGCAAAGGTGCCAAATTTGCCGGCTTTGGATTCCCAGGCCAAGTGGCCAACAATGAACACCATCAACAGCATGAGACCGCCTACACCATAGGTCATGCCCAATTCAGTGATTTGCGTTTCGGTTAATCCAAAAAAAGTGCCTGGCATAGGTGTTCCTTATTGCAGTTTTAGTAGCTTAAATGAGGGCCACAATTTGTTGTTGAGCGAATTCCATGGGCTTGCGTTTGAAGCCGCTTTTGGCAAATTGCTGCCAGCGTCCCATCACATAGCACAACATTAAGTTGGCTTGGGCTTCGGCATCGGTTTTATGACCGGTTTGCGTTTCGGCTATGCGCAGGCTTTGTTTAAGTGTGACTTCTATTCGGTCCGTTAGTTGGTTAATGCGCACTTGCAATTTTTCGTCTTCGTTGACTAAGGCGTCGCCAATTAACACGCGCGTCATGCCTGGGTTCTTTTCCGCAAACACCAAGAGCATGGACAGAATGCGTTGCAGTTGTTTTTGCCCATCGGTTTCTTCTGAGCTAATTTTGTTGATTAGGCCAAAAACGGTCTCTTCGATAAACACAATCAAGCCTTCAAACATTTGCGCTTTGTTGGCAAAGTGACGGTATAAAGCCGCTTCGCTGACATCCAATTTGGCGGCCAAGGAGGCCGTGGTGATTTTTTCGCGCTTAGGCGATTCCAGCATCTTGGCTAGGGTTTCTAAAATTTGTTGTTTGCGTTCGCCGGCCATAAGCTTCTCCCTTGCTTGCTATTGATTAAGTGCTGGTTAAATTATAACCGAATGTGAGTGAGTGCTAACACTTGGTTAATGCGATAGTCGACAAAGCTGGGTTTGTGGTATTTTTTGCTGAGCAATACCGTCTTCATGCCCAGTCGTTTCGCCGTCATCAGGGCCGCGGCGTTGTCTTCTAATAACACGCAGTCGCTGGCTTTCACTCTCAGACTGGCCAAGAGCAATTGAAAGCCGCGCACGGATGGTTTAGCGTGAAATTTAGTGGATTCCACACTGAAGACCAATTCGAAGCAATCGGCTATGCCGAGTAAATTCAGCACCCTCAGTGCGTAATCCCTTGGCGCATTGGTGAACACCACTTTGCGTCCAGCTAAACTTTTAATCAGGTGGCGCAAGCGTTTCACTGCAATGACGCGCTCGGCTAAATCGTCAAATTGGTGCGTCACTTTTAGAAAATGTTGCGGATCGGTTTGATGGTGGCGCATCAGGCCCTTGAGGGTGGCGCCGTAAACACGCCAATAATGCCGCCGCAAGTCGTGGGCAGTCGCTTCATCCATGGCCAAAGTGTCCATGATGTAATTGGTCATGGCCTGGTTCATGACCGGAAAAATGTGCGCGCTGGCGTTATGCAAGGTGTCGTCTAGATCAAACACCCAAACTTTGGCCGCCCTGCTGATGGCCAATTTATTTGGCCTTGATGAGCGTGCCCACGCCTTCGTCGGTCAGCACTTCCAGTAGCAAGGCGTGCTCTACCCGGCCATCGATAATGTGCACGGTTTTAACCCCGCTTCTGGCGGCATCCAATGCCGAGCCGATTTTTGGCAACATGCCACCCGATAGGGTGCCGTCGGCGACCAAGTCGTCAATTTGCTTGGGCGTCAGTCCGGTCAGCAACTCGCCATTTTTGTCCAGCACGCCTGGCGTATTGGTGAGCATAATGAGTTTTTCCGCGCCCAAAATCTCGGCCAACTTGCCGGCCACCACGTCGGCGTTGATGTTATAGGATTCGCCGTCCTTGCCTACGCCGA
>CAJBBQ010000023.1 GCA_903951385.1 uncultured Pseudomonadota bacterium | reverse complement strand
TTTTTGGTGCCAGCGACAAGCCCGATTCCATAGGGCAAATCGTCATGCACAACATGCGGCAAAGTGGCTTGAAAGGTGGGCTTTGCCCGATCAATCCCAAGCACCAAAGCGTGCAGGGTGCACCGGCCTTTGCAAATTTGAGTCAGCTTAAGCAGTCTGTGGATTTGGCAGTGATAGCCACGCCGGCTGCCACGGTGCCGGCTATTATTGAGCAATGCGGTCAGCATCAGGTCAAGGCGGCGATCATCATCAGTGCTGGCTTTGCCGAAACCGGTGAAGCAGGGCAAGCGCTTGAGGCCGAGGTGTTGGCTTTGGCCAAGCACTATGGCGTGCGTTTGATAGGGCCAAACTGCCTAGGGGTGATGCGACCCGATATCGGCCTGAATGCCACCTTCAATTCCGGCAGTGCCATGGCCGGTAACATTGCTTTTGTCTCCCAGTCCGGCGCCTTGTGCACAGCCATTTTGGATTGGGCCAGCGCGAACGATGTGGGCTTTTCCAGCGTGGTGTCCATGGGCGCATCAGCCGACGTGGACTTTGGCGAAATACTCGATTACTTAATTTCCGATAGCTTAACCCACAGCATCTTGCTCTACATAGAGGGCATACACGACGCGCGCAGCTTCATGAGTTCCATACGCGCGGCGGCACGTATTAAGCCGGTGATCTTGGTTAAAGTAGGGCGCCATGCGGCGGCCTCCAAAGCGGCCATTTCGCACACGGCTTCCATCGTCGGCGCCGACGATGCCTTCGATGCCGCCATACGCCGCGCCGGCGTGGTCAGGGTGCAAACTATCAGCCAATTGTTTGCTGCTGCAAAAGCTTTGTCCTGTGGTTTTGATCCGACTGGCAACCGCTTGGCCATCGTCACCAATGGCGGCGGCCCTGGCGTCATGGCCACCGATTACGCCTTGGATTTAGGCTTGGTCATGGCCCAATTGAGTGAGGCCACCATGGCTAAACTCAATCAGGCCTTGCCCAGCACGTGGTCGCACGGTAACCCGGTCGACATCATAGGCGATGCGCAAGTAGAACGTTACCAGGACGCCGTCAAAGCCTGCCTAGAAGACCCGAATGTCGATGGCGTGTTAGCCATCTTGACCCCGCAAGCCATGACCAAACCATTGGAAGTGGCGCAAGCGATGATAGAACTGAGCGACCAGTATAAAAAACCTTTGCTCAGTTCGTGGATGGGGGAGGCGCAAGTTCAGGCCTCGCGTTCGGCTTTTAATGCGGCCAGAAAACCCAGTTTCCGCAACCCGGAATCGGCGGTGGACGTGTTTTCATTTCTATCGGCCTACCACAACAACCAACGCCTGCTCATGCAAATGCCAGGGCCTATCTCGCACCACATAGAACCGGACGTGGAAAGCGGCCGCATGATCATAGAAGGCGCGCTGCAAGAGAAGCGCAAGGTATTGGGCGAAATGGAATCCAAAGCTTTGTTGTCGGCCTTTCATATCCCCATTGCGCAGACCATGGTGGCCCGTTCGCCCAATGAGGCCTTATTGATTGCCCAGCAATTGGGTTTCCCGGTGGCCATGAAAATCAACTCGCCAGACATCACCCACAAGTCCGATGTCGGTGGGGTGGTATTGAACTTGACCAATGCGCCGGCGGTGCGGGCGGCTTACCATGAAATCATAGAAAACGTGAAACGCCTGCGGCCAACGGCCCACATCAATGGCATCTCCATTCAACCCATGGTGGTGAAAGAGAATGGCCGTGAACTGATGGTTGGCGTCACCAATGATCCGGTGTTTGGTCCGATTATTACCTTTGGTGCCGGTGGCACGACCGTGGAAATTGTCGCGGACCGCTCGGTGGCCCTGCCACCCTTAAATGCTTACTTGGTTAAAGATCTCATCGAGCGCACGCACGTGGCCAAGATGTTAGGCCCGTTCCGCAACATGCCGGCGGTCAACATCGACGCCTTAGAAAGCATTTTGCTGCGTGTCTCGGAAATGGTCTGCGAGTTGCCCATGCTCATGGAAATGGACATCAACCCCTTAATACTCGACGAACACGGCGCCTTGGCGGCCGACGCCCGTATCGTGGTTGGGGTGCGCCCACCGAGTGCCGATCGTTACGCGCACATGGCTATCTACCCATACCCGACTCATTTGCTCAGCCACTGGCAGTTAGCCGACGGTACCGATGTGGTGATACGGCCTATACGCCCAGAAGACGTCTGGTTGGTGCAAGATTTTGTGAAAAACCTATCGGAAGAATCGCGCTATTTCCGTTTTATGAAAAGCGTGCAGCAATTAAGTGAATCCTTGTTGGTGCGTTTCACGCAAATCGATTACAGCCGCGAAATGGCCTTGATCGCCACGAAGACCGTCGACGATAAGGAAATTGAATTGGGTGTCACCCGTTATGCCATCAACCCGGACGGCGACAGTTGCGAATTTTCCTTGGTGGTGGCCGACAGCATGCACGGGACCGGCTTGGCGCAAAAACTCATGACTGCCCTCATGGACATAGCCAGAGACAAAGGCTTGGCGCGCATAGAAGGGGAGGTGTTAAAAAATAACGCCAATATGTTGAAATTGATGAAGCGCTTGGGCTTTGATGCCGTTGCCCATCCTGACGATGCCAGCATCAAGCTGGTGTATAAAGCCTTGTAATTGATTCCATTATGCGCACCGCTTACATCAGTCACGACGAGTTTTTAAAGCACGACATGGGCCCGGATCACCCGGAATGCCCGGCACGCATTTATGCAGTAAAAGACCAGTTAATCGCCTCCGGTTTGTTTGATTTTCTAAATCAGCAGCAGGCAATAAAAGCCACTCGCGCGCAATTAGCTAGGGTGCACAGTGAGGATTACATCAATTGGGTGTTTGAAAAAGCGCCCAAAAGCGGCTTGGTCGATTTGGATGGCGACACCTTGATGAACGCCTACACGCTGGATGCCTCTTTATACGCAGCCGGTGCGGTGGTGGCGGCGGTGGATTTGCT
>CAJBBQ010000022.1 GCA_903951385.1 uncultured Pseudomonadota bacterium | reverse complement strand
TTCCAAGCATGTTTGTCGTGGTAGGCAAAGCCATAAAGGCAGCGGCACCTCGTGGCGGTCAATTAGCCATGGACGAAGTCGTCGTCTACAACCAATTTTAACTAATCCGTAGGGGTGCCACTCCTACCCAACACTCTTAAGGGTTTAATGTGTTAATCAGCAACAACATCACCGTGCAATTTGGCGCTAAGCCATTGTTTGAAAACGTATCCGTTAAATTTGGCGACAACAACCGTTACGGTTTGATTGGCGCGAACGGCTGCGGCAAATCCACCTACATGAAAGTATTGGCTGGGGTATTAACGCCCAGCGCCGGTAACGTGGCCATAGACAGCCACGAACGCATGGCCTTTTTACGCCAAGACCAATTTGCCTACGAAGACCAGCGCGTGTTGGACGTGGTGATGATGGGCCACGAACAGATGTGGAAGGCCAACCAAGAAAAAAATGCTATCTACGCTAATTTGGAAGCCACGGAAGACGACTACATGCGTGCCGCTGAATTAGAAGGCGTGTACGCCGAATACGACGGCTATACCGCAGAAGCGCGCGCCGGTGAATTGCTATTAGGTGTGGGCATCCCCATTGAGCAGCACAATGGCTTGATGAGCGCCGTGGCACCTGGCTGGAAGCTACGCGTGTTATTGGTGCAAGCGTTGTTCTCAAACCCAGACATATTGTTACTCGATGAGCCAACTAACAACTTGGACATCAACACCATACGCTGGTTAGAAGACGTGCTGAATAACCGCGATTGCACCATGATCATCATTTCGCATGACAGGCACTTTTTAAACCAAGTGTGCACGCATACCTGCGACATGGACTACGGCAAAATTGCAATGTACCCAGGCAATTACGACGATTACATGGAAGCCAGCACCGCAGCCCGCGCCCAACAAGCGAAAGACAACGACAAAGCCAAACAGCAAGTGGCCGATTTACAAGACTTCGTGCGTCGCTTCTCGGCCAATGCCTCTAAAGCCAAACAAGCCACCAGCCGCGCCAAGCAAATCGATAAAATTAAAATCGAAGAATTCAAACCGTCTTCACGCCAATACCCCTTCATCCGCTTTGAATACGACGAGCGCGAAAAACTTTACCGTAATGCCGTGGAAATCAAAAAACTTAGCCACGGCTTTGATAAAACCCTATTTAACGACGTCAGCATGATGTTTGAAGCCGGTGAAAAAGTCGCCATCATTGGCGAAAACGGTATCGGTAAAACCACTTTCTTACGTTGCTTAGCCGGCGATTTGCAACCTAAGCACGGCGAAGTGAAATGGGCGGAAAAAGCCAACATAGGCTATTTTGCACAAGACCACGAATACGAATTTGAGCAAGGTGAAGACCTGTTTGAATGGATGTCACGCTTTAGGCAAGTGGGCGACGACGACCAAGTGGTGCGCAGCATGTTAGGTCGCTTACTGTTTGGCGGCGACGACACCAAAAAATCCGTCAAAGTCCTATCCGGTGGCGAAAAAGGCCGCATGCTCTACGGCAAAATGATGTTGGGTCGCACCAACGTCATGCTGATGGATGAGCCGACAAATCACATGGACATGGAATCAATCGAAGCGCTTAACACCGCCTTGGATAAATACAAAGGCACGCTGTTCTTTGTCAGCCATGACCGCGAATTCGTTAGCTCCATCGCCACGCGCATCATTGAAATCAAAGCCGACGGCATAGTCGACTTCAGCGGCAACTACGAAGACTACTTAGCCAGCCAAGGCGTGGAGTAATCCCAAACTAAACTAGCCTGCGTTTGACCTAGGTCAATACGCAGGGCAGATGAAAAGATCATATTGGTAAGCACTGCAATGAAGCAGTGTTTGCCATAGGACTTTCATCATGAAACTATTAAGCGATTTACTATCCACTGACTACGGTCTACAAAGCGTCGCCGTGATTACCTTTGTCTTAGTCATGGTGGTGTTCTTCTCCGTGTACTTCAAACGCCACATGGACCAAGATGCCAAAAATGCTGGCATAAAATAAGCCTAATTACATTTTTACGCAGCTAATGGTGCCAATACCATTGGGCCCATAAACTGCTGGCGCAGGCTTATTATCTGCCTGCTTTGGACCGTTCAGCTCCGGCGCTAGGGTTGGTATGGTGATGGGGATGTATAAATAACAGACATTGCCTCTAACCTTATCCACCCAGCGCTGAATAATGGTATCTTGATGCGGGCCTTTGAACTGCTCTTCCAATAAAAAGTACTCCGCTGGTTTTGCCATTCGTTTAGGCTCGTCTTTTTTCGTAGAGTCTTGAGCAAGAGCTGATTGACCTATCAATAAAAAAGCCATGCCCCCTAAAATTAGTTTTTCTGTTTTATTCACCTACATCGTCCTTTATAAAAAAAG
>CAJBBQ010000021.1 GCA_903951385.1 uncultured Pseudomonadota bacterium | reverse complement strand
GCAGCCACAACGATGAGCACGTGACCCCAATCTTTCGTGGAGAAAATACCAAGCGGTCCTAAGTCCAAGTCATCCCAATAGAGCAGGAATAAAATGGCGGCCATTTGCACAAAGGTTTTCACTTTTCCTATCATGGCCACGCCCACGCTGCTGCGCTGGCCTTCACCGGCCATCCACTCGCGCAAGGCGCTGATGGCTATCTCACGACCTATGATGATTAAAGAAACGATGGCGCCGACGCGACCAAATTCCACCAAGACGATTAATGCGGCGGCCACCATCAATTTATCTGCCACCGGGTCTAAAAAAGCGCCAAATGACGAGGTTTGATTAAGCCGACGGGCCAAATAGCCATCCAACCAATCGGTGATGGCGGCAATGGCAAACACACTGGTGGCAAACACGTTCACCCAATGCGAGGGCATGGCGCTTAATTTGTGTAAATTTTCTGGCCAATAAAACGCACCGACAAAAACCGGAATCAACAGGATGCGCAACCAAGTCAACATGGTAGGAATATTGGGCTTCATTTACTGCCTCGCTCTATTCAATGTGCCGCTCATTAATGCAATTCTCCGTAGATTTTTTCGGCCAAGCTCGGGCTAATGCCTTCCACTTGCGCCAACTCGTCCATACTAGCATTTTTTATCGCATCCAAGCCACCAAAGCGAGTCAACAAGGCTTTGCGGCGTTTTGCGCCTATGCCTTCTATGTCTTCCAAGCTGGAATGCATGCGCGCTTTTGCCCGCTTCGCCCTGTGGCCGGTGATGGCAAAACGGTGGGCTTCGTCGCGAATTTGTTGCAGCAAATGCAGGCCTTTGTTGTCTTTTTCCAAGTTAAGCATTTCACCGGTGTCCGAGAATATCATGGTCTCCAAACCGGGCTTGCGCGCTTCGCCTTTGGCGATACCCACTAGCAAAATGTCAGACAAACCGACCTCGGCCATCACCTCAACCGCCACCGATAACTGGCCTTTACCACCATCGATGAATATAAGATCCGGTCGCACGCCCTCTCCGGCCGCCAGTTTTTTATAGCGGCGTGTCAGCACATCGCGCATGGCGGCATAATCGTCGCCCGGGGTAATGCCGGTGACGTTATAGCGACGGTACTCGCTGTTTTGCATGTCGCCCCTATCGAACACCACGCAACTGCCTATGGTGGCCTCGCCCATGGTGTGGCTGATATCAAAACATTCTATGCGCTGGGTGCTGTCGGGCAGGTTCAAAGCCTCGTGCAGGGCCAGCAATTTCGCACTTTGATTGGCCGCACTGGCGGCACGCTGGCTTAAGGCTAACTCAGCGTTGGTCTGTGCCATTTTTAACCAAACGCGTTTATCGCCTATGGCATTGCTGTTGATCTTGACCTTGCGACTGGCTTGCTCGCTTAACACCTGCTCTAACAAGCTGCCGTCCACCTTGATACCCAATACGATTAAAGGCGGGGTATTTTGTGCCACGTAATGCTGAGCCAAAAACGCCAACACGGTGGTTTCCAAGCTCTCGCCATCGGTGTTTTTTGGCATGTAACTGCGGTCACCCAAATGCCGACCGCCACGCACCATGACCAAGTTAATGCAATGCTGGCCTTGCAGTTCGGCGCAGGCAATGACGTCTGCATCGGCCACGTTAAAGTCGCTAACAAACTGCTTGGCTTGCACCTGACGCAAGGCTTGCATGCGGTCGCGAATCAGCGCGGCTTGTTCATAGGCTAAATTGCTGGCGGCTAAATTCATCTGCTCGGCCAGTGTATCGATCACTTCGTTGGTTTTACCTTGCAAAAACAGCGCGGCCTGTTCCACGTCATTGCGGTAGTCGGCATCGCTAATCAAGCCAACGCAAGGTGCCGTGCAGCGCTCAATTTGATGTTGCAAGCAAGGTCGACTGCGATTGCTGAACACGCTGTTTTCACAGGTGCGCAATTTAAAGACTTTTTGCAGCAACTGTATGCTCTCGCGCACGGCCACCGCGT
>CAJBBQ010000020.1 GCA_903951385.1 uncultured Pseudomonadota bacterium | reverse complement strand
TTTGTCGGCATGCTGATCAGCACCACGGTGGTGTCGGTGTTAAAGCATTTTAGCCTGCACGACTGCCCGTGGAATTTACAAGAATACGGTGGCACCCAACCTTACATCGCGCTGTTTGGCAGCTTGCCAGCGGGTGTGGCTGCCGGCCATTGCTTTCCGGGCGGCCACGCCAGTGGTGGGTTTGCTTTGTTGGCCGTGTATTTTGCCTTTAGAGACAGCCAAGCTCGCTTAGCCAAGTGGGGCTGGATTTTGGCGTTGTTGTTTGGCAGCTTGATGGCGTATACGCAGATGGTGCGCGGCGCGCATTTTATGTCACACAATTTATGGACGGCCTGGCTAGTGTGGATGCTCTTGCTGGCGCAATACCTTATTTGGCCGCCGCAGGCTGGCTTGCCAACGCCCAGTTCTTCTGAGCGCAAAAAAGCCTGGTCGTTCTTGCTCTTTGTGGCCGTCAGTGCGCTCCTGGTTTGGCTGGGTTTACGGCTAATCTTGTGGTTGAGTTTGTCACTTAATTTAGGCCACAACCCCTTGTCCTGGGCGGAGGCTTTAGGCATGGTGGCTTGGGGCGTATGGTTTGATCTGAATACCTTGTGTTACCTGCTCTTGCCGTTTTTATTGGCCTCGCTGTTGTTGACCAAGCGGGCGCGTCAAGCAGCATGGCTCATCATCACCCGTCGCTTGATGGCCTGGTTGTTGCTATTTGGTTTGCTGTTTGCGGCGGTGGCCGAGTGGGTTTTTTGGCAAGAATTCAGCACGCGCTTTAATTTCATTGCGGTGGATTATTTAATCTACACCAAAGAAGTCATCGGCAATATTCGCCAATCTTACCCCGTGCCGTTAATCTTGCTCGGCATAGCGCTGGTGGCAGCCGGTTTGTTATGGCTAGCCAGTCAAACCAGCCGTTTTGCTAATCGGCCTCTGTCCGCTAAGCAAAAAGGGCGTTTGTTGCTGATTGCGCTGGCTTTGCCTTGGCTTAGTTTTCAGTTGGCCAATGTGGATCAAATGGAATTCAGTCGCAATGCCTATGCCAATGAATTGGCGGGCAACGGTTTGTTCGGTTTTGCGGCGGCCGCTAGGCGCAACGAATTGGATTACGATAAATTTTATAAGCAGATAGGCCCGGCCCAAGCCAAGGCCGTATTGCAAACCTTGCATGCCGATCGCCAGCCGCTAAGCGCCAATAGAAAGCCAGGCGCCATCACTAATCTGGCCGTCACCCCATTTAAGCCATTTAGCCGACGCCCCAAGCAGGTGGTGCTGATCTCGGTGGAAAGTCTGTCGGCTGAGTATTTAGGCGTGCACGGCAACCAAGGCAATCTCACCCCTTACTTGGATAAATTGGCGACCGACAGCGTGGTGTTCGATCGCGCCTTTGCCACCGGCACGCGAACCGTGCGCGGTTTGGATGCCTTATCGATAGCTATCCCGCCCATCCCTGGTCAGGCAGTGGTACACCGGCCCAATAGCGACCGTTTGGCTGGCATAGGCGAGTTGTTGCATGAGCGCGGTTTTGCCACCTACTTTATTTATGGCGGCTACGGTGTGTTTGATAACATGAACCACTACTTTGCCAGCAATAATTACCGCGTAGTCGACCGCACCGATTTTGACGAAAAAACCGTGCAGTCGGAAAACGTTTGGGGGGTGGACGACGAAAGCCTGTTTAATCATGCCACGCAAATTTTGGATGCGCAGCACGCCCGCGGTCAGCCTTTTTTTGCTCACATCATGACCACCAGCAATCACCGCCCCTATACGTTTCCAGCCGGTAAAATTGATTTACCCAGCGGCAGCAGGGAGGCGGCCGTCAAATACAGCGAC
>CAJBBQ010000019.1 GCA_903951385.1 uncultured Pseudomonadota bacterium | reverse complement strand
GAACTGCGCAAGATTTCCGGTTCGGTAAATTCGGCACGCCCAGCAAAGTCCTGCTCGGAATACAGGCGCACGCACACGCCATTGGAAACGCGACCGCAACGACCGGCCCGTTGCTTGGCAGCCGCTTGGCTGATTTTTTCGATTTGCAATTGCTCGACTTTAGCGCGCGTGCTGTAGCGATTGACCCGGGCCAAGCCGGCGTCAATCACATACTTAATGCCGGGCACGGTTAGGGATGTTTCTGCCACATTGGTGGCCAAAACGATGCGGCGACTGCTGTGGCTTTTGAAGATTTTTTGCTGGTCTTCTATGCTCAGACGGGCGAACAAGGGCAGTACTTCGATGTGCTTGAGTTTGGCCGAGCGGCCTTGGTATTTACGCAAATGCTCGGCGGTATCGCGTATCTCGCGCTCGCCCGGTAAAAACACCAATATGTCGCCATCGCCTAAGCGCAATAAATCGTCGGCGGCATCCAGTATGGCCTCTTCTATGGCCTCCTCCTCGTCGTCTTCTTCCAGCCAACGGGCTTCGGTTTGCGGTTTGCGACTGATGCCCAGCAAGCTTGCGTCTTCCGCCTCGATGTCGCCTAGCTCGGCATCCTGCGCCTGCTTTTCCGCAAACGCATCTTTAGCGCGAAAGCCGGATTTGCCTAGGGGGCGATAACGCACTTCGACTGGGTAGGTACGGCCGGATACTTCTATCACCGGCGCGCCATTAAAATGCTTGGAAAAGCGATCGGCATCGATGGTGGCCGAGGTGACTATGACTTTTAAATCGGGGCGCTTGACCAGCAACTGCTTTAAATAACCCAAGAGAAAATCGATGTTCAGGCTGCGCTCGTGCGCCTCATCGATGATGATGGTGTCGTAAGCATTGAGAAATTTATCCCCTTGGGTTTCTGCCAGCAAAATACCGTCCGTCATTAATTTAACGTAGCTGGATTCACTTAGCTTATCGTTAAAGCGGACTTTGTAGCCTACTGCCTCGCCCAGCGGGCTTTGTAATTCTTGGGCAATGCGACTGGCTACCGAGCGAGCGGCGATGCGCCGCGGCTGGGTGTGCCCTATTAGGCCAGCCACGCCCCTACCCAATTCCAAACAAATTTTAGGCAGTTGGGTGGTTTTACCGGAACCGGTTTCGCCACAAACGATGACCACTTGGTGCTGCCGAATAGCAGCGGCAATCTGTTCTTTTTTGCCACTGACCGGCAATTCCATTGGGTAGTTGGGCTTGGGCAGATTGGCTAATCTGGCATTAAATTTCTGTTGCGATGACCCTATCTTTTGCTTGATTTCAGCCAACAAGCGTTGCGCTTTAGCCTTGCCCCCAGCATCCGCTGGGTTCTTAGCCAATGCCATGGCCTCGCGAAACTTCCTACGCAGGGCGTGCCTATCTTGCAACATGCAAGTGGCCATGGCTGCCTCAAAAGGGGCATGGCTTAAATCAGCGGGTATGGCACTGGCCGGGGAATTTGCACTCATAAGCGACCATTTTAACATGCCTGACCGCCGCGCTGGCTTATGTTGAGCCGGCTAGTTTGTCCGCCGACAGCGCGGCGCAAGCAAAGTTATGGGTTGAAGAACACGTGCTGCCAGAGTGCGCTCACGGACGATGCATGTTCACTGACCGAGCTTAATGGCAGGTGCAAAGCCTGCAAACCTTGCAGTTTCATTAGGTGTTGGCTGTGGCGGTAATCACGGTAAGCCAACACCACTTTTTCTGCGACGACAAGGTCTAGGATGCCCAGTTGGGCCAGCCGCTTTAGCAATGCAATGTTACCAATGTTTTGGCTTAATGCCGGGTGGTCCTTGGTGTGCGCCAGCAGCAGATACTGCACCAAAAACTCCACATCGATAATGCCACCTGGGCTGTGTTTCAAGTCAAACAGATCGGGCGCGAGGTGTTGCGTGGCACGCATTTTTTCGCGCATGGCCAGCACCGATTGCTTTAAGGCCTCGCGTTCACGTGGCATGGTCATCACCGCTAAACGCGTCGCTTCAAAATGCGCAGCCAGCGCCTTGTCGCCTGCCACAAAACGGGCGCGAGTAATGGCTTGGTGTTCCCAGACCCAGGCCTTGTTCAATTGGTAATCATGAAACGCAGCCACGCTGCTGACCAACAAGCCGCTGTTGCCGTCCGGACGCAATTGCAAATCGGTCTCGTACAAGAGCCCGGCCGAGGTCAGGCTATTAAACCAATTGTTGATGCGTTGGGCCAAGCGCGCATACACTTCACCGGCCTCCGGTGCATCGTCATCGTAGAGAAAAATAATGTCCAAATCCGAGGCATACCCCAGCTCTTTACTGCCCAATTTACCGTAGCCTATGACGGCAAATTTCGCATCCTGCCTATGACGCGTTTTGAGCTGAGCCCAAATAAAGTGCAAGCTGACGTCCAGTATCAAATCGGCTAAGGCACTTAAGTAATCGGACACCACTTCCGGGCTCAATTCGCCGTTGATGTCCTGCACGGCAAACCTAAACACATGGCCATGTTTAAAATGGCGCAAGCTGTCCATTTGCTGTTCCACGTCGCCGTCCAGCTCAGTCAAGCGTTGCTGCAATTGCTTACGCATGCTGGCAAAATCCGGTGGCGCATACAG
>CAJBBQ010000018.1 GCA_903951385.1 uncultured Pseudomonadota bacterium | reverse complement strand
GCGGCGTCATGACCGATGACAAAGGCCGCACCGACATCAAGCACTTGTATGCCATAGGCGAAACCGCCTGCACCGGCTTGCACGGCGCCAACCGCTTGGCCAGCAACTCCCTATTGGAATGCTTGGTGTTTGGGCAAACTGCCGCCGCTGACATCTTAAGCCAAGCCAACAAAGCCTCGCCGCGCTTACCGGACTGGGACGAAAGCCGCGTGACCGACGCCGACGAAGAAGTGCTCATCACCCACACCTGGGAAGAATTGCGCCGCTTCATGTGGAATTACGTGGGCATCGTGCGCACCGACAAACGCTTAAGTCGCGCCTTGCACCGCATCCACATGCTGCGCGATGAAGTGGACGAGTTTTACAACAACTTTAAAATCAGCAACGACTTAATCGAACTGCGGAATCTATTGCAAGTGGCGCAACTCATTGTGGAAAGCGCTATTTCCCGTAAAGAAAGCCGCGGCCTGCATTTTAGTAAAGACCACCCGCAGACCGAAGCCGAACCCATCCCCACCGTGCTAGAACCGCTTAATTACGACAGCCTGCTGGAGCGCAAAGCGATTTAAGCTTTATTCAAATCAAAACCTACCACAGAGACACAAAGACACGGAGAAACCCCAATCAAACTTCTTTATGTTTTCGGTTATGTATTTGATTTTCTCTGTGCATCTGTGGTGAATAAGGTTTTACCAATGCTTTTTAAAAGCTGGCTTTAATTGCAATCTACCGTATAATGCAGCCTCCCTATGCCAACCAATCAGCGTAGCGGTCCTTACCCTTAATCTTCTTGATTTTCAAATCATCCGAATGATTATTACCTTTGCCTACCTCGATTGGTGTTGCTCGTTTGTAATGGGTCGGCGATAGAAGCTCTGAATACGTCTTGCGTGCAACGCTACATAAAATGCGCACCCATCCTTAATCAGCGCTTCGCTAACCCAAGCTGGAGCATCACTTTGAATACAGAAACAACAAGCCTTAACTTTGATCAGTTAGGATTATCCGCAGCCATATTGCGCGCCATTAACGACGCCGGCTACACCACCCCAACCCCGATTCAGGCCAAAGCCATTCCGCAAGTATTAAGCGGTGGCGACTTATTGGCTGGCGCCCAAACCGGCACCGGCAAAACGGCCGGCTTCACCCTACCCATATTGCACATCTTGAGCCAAAAACCGGCGGATCCGAGCAGCAAAGGCCGACCACGCTGCTTAATGCTAACGCCCACCCGTGAACTGGCGGCGCAAATTGAAGAGTCCGTTAAGACTTACGGCAAATACTTACCCTTAAGCTCCACGGTGATTTTTGGTGGCGTGAACGCCAACCCACAAATTGCCCGTTTAAAAAAACCACTGGATATTTTGGTCGCAACGCCAGGGCGCTTGCTAGACCATGCTAACCAAAAAAATGTGGATTTATCCGGTGTGGAAATTTTAGTGTTAGACGAAGCCGACCGCATGCTGGACATGGGTTTCATCCGCGACATTAAAAAAATACTCGCGATGCTGCCTAAAGCCAGACAAAACCTATTGTTCTCCGCCACCTTCTCCGACGAAATCAAGGGCTTGGCCGATGGCCTATTGCATAACCCAGGGTTTGTTGAAGTGGCCCGTCGCAACACCGCTTCCGAGATGGTCGAGCAAAGCGTGCACATGGTCGCGCAAAGCCATAAGCGCGAGCTGATGAGTTATTTAATTAAACAAAATGACTGGCAACAAGTGCTGGTGTTTACCCGCACCAAACACGGCGCCAATCGCTTGGCAGAAAAGCTGGTGAAAGACGGCATACAAGCCGCCGCCATCCATGGCAACAAAAGCCAAGGTGCGCGCACCAAGGCATTGGCGCAATTTAAAGACGGCAGCATGCGCGTCTTGGTGGCCACCGATATCGCGGCCCGCGGTTTAGACATAGACCAATTGCCGCAAGTGGTTAACTTTGAATTGCCCAACGTGCCAGAAGATTACGTGCACCGCATAGGCCGTACTGGCCGTGCTGGCAGCAGTGGCGCCGCCGTGTCGCTGGTAGACCGTGAAGAATTGAAGTTCTTAAAAGACATCGAAAAACTCATCAAGCGCGAGATACCTAAACTGCCGGTGGAAGGCTTTACGCCTAACCCCAACCCAGAACCGGAAGCACCGCGTGCGCCGCGCCAACCGCATGGTCGCCCGCCACGTGGCCACCAACGCAGTGCCGGCAGCAGCAACCAAAGCCAGCGCCCACGTGAAGCTAACCAAGCGGCACCTCGCGGCGAGGCCCGCCCGGCCAGCAATAAAAACATGTCGGAAGCCGCACGCCATCAGGCCATGCCACAACCGGCCTTGTTTTCACCTACCGTGCCGCAAAATAATGGCCGCCGCCATAACCCAAATGGCGGCCAGCCTAAACCTGGACTAGCTAACCGCGGCAAACCCAGCAGCCCGCATCGCAGCGGCGGGCGTGGCCGATAAGGTGCATTTAGCCTTTTAGCAAAACCCAAAAATAGATTAAACTTCTAACCATTAAAATTTTACCCATTACCGATTTAGGACATCCCCATGCAAATTGCAATGAACACAGTGGTATCAATGACTTACGAACTAAAAGACGCGGATGGCAACGTGCTTGAATCCAGCGCGGAGCCGGTTGCCTACTTGCACGGCGGTTACGATAATATTTTCCCAAAAGTGGAAGAAGCCATGCACGGCAAAAACATCGGTGACGTGGTCATCGTTGACTTGCAACCGGTTGATGCGTTTGGCGAATACGATGAAGAATTGGTGCAAATTGAACCAGCCAGCGCCTTCCCTTCTAACGAGCTCAAAGTGGGCATGCAGTTTGAAGGCGAAGACGAATCCGGCGAAGTGATTTTATACACCGTAACCGAAATTGCCGACGGCAAAGTCATCGTCGATGGCAACCACCCATGGGCAGGCGAACGCGTTGTATTCACCGCCACCATTAAAGACGTGCGGGCGGCCAATAAAGAAGAAGTGAGCCACCAACACGTGCACGGTGCAGGCGGTCATCACCACTAGTTAGCGAATTAAATAAAAAAGGCGCTCATGATTGAGCGCCTTTTTTATTGTCAGTCATAAACGTAAAGAGATTAGGCTGCCACTTGCATAGGATGAATTTCATGCGCAATCTTTTCACCAACTAAGATTTGCGCCTGTTTAAGATCAAAACTCGTCTGCAGATTCAACCAAAACTGCGGCGTAGTATTGAAAAAATGAGCTAACCTTAGGGCTGTATCCGTTGTAATGCTGCGACGCTCACGAACCACT
>CAJBBQ010000017.1 GCA_903951385.1 uncultured Pseudomonadota bacterium | reverse complement strand
CAACTGGATACCGATCAAGCTAATTAAGGGGAACAACACACGGTTGATGCCGCCTATGCCTAATTTCCAGCTTTCTGGGGCGCTGCGCATGACTTTGGATCGCACTAGGCTATTGATTGCCCAAGCGAAGCTGGCCGCCATGGCGATAATGGCCAGTTGCCATAAGGCAAAGGGCGTCGTTAAATCAAAAAATAACTCTGTCCAGACTAATTGCATCTCTTGATTCATTATTTACCTTGCCCGTTTAGTGAACAACCTGGTTCGTTACATCAGGAATATGGTGGCTAAGCCTAAAAAGATTAAGAAGCCGCCGCTGTCGGTTACCGCGGTAATCAGCACACTGGAACCCACCGCTGGGTCACGACCGAATTTATTCATGCTAAGCGGAATCACCACGCCCATTAGAGCCGCCAACAATAAATTTAGGGCCATGGCGGCCATCATCACCAAGCCTAAATTGAAGTTGCCGTAAAGCGCATAAGCAATAACGCCTAGCACGCCGCCCCAGATCAATCCGTTAAGCAATGCCACGCCCAACTCTTTGGTTATGAGCGATTGCATATTGTGTGAGGCTACCTGACCCAAGGCCAAGCCGCGAACTATCATGGTGGTGGTTTGGTTGCCGGAATTGCCGCCTATGCCCGCAACAATAGGCATCAATGCCGCAAGCGCAACAATTTTCTCTATCGAGCCTTCAAACATGCCTATCACCCTTGACGCCACTAAAGCAGTCATCAAATTCAGCGCCAACCAAGCCCAACGGTTTTGCACCGATTTCCATATGGAGGCAAAGAAGTCTTCCTCCTCACGCAAACCGGCCATGGATAGCTTATCGCTTTCGGCCTCTTCGCGGATGAAGTCCATCACCGCATCCACCGTCACGCGGCCGACCAATTTATTATTTTCATCGACTACCGGTGCGGTAACCAAGTCATAGCGCTCAAAGGCTTTGGCCGTTTCATCGGCCGGTTCATCGGGGTGAAACACCACGGCATCGGCTGCCATGACGTCGGCCACACTGGCGGCCAAATCGTTCACGACCAATCGTTTGAGAGGTAAGACCCCAAGTAAAATTTCATGCCTGTCTACCACAAACAGTTTGTCGGTGTGATCCGGCAAACTACCCAAGCGGCGCATGTAGCGTAAGGCCACCTCCAGGCTAATGTTTTCCCGGATGGTGATGATATCGAAGTCCATGATGCCGCCTACGCTGTCTTCGGCATAAGACAATGCCGATTGCAAACGGGCGCGGTTTTGCGTATCCAAGCTATCGAATAGCTCTTGCAATACGTCTTTAGGTAAGTCTGGCGCTAAATCGGCCAGCTCATCGGTATCGAGTTGTTCGGCCGCAGCCAACAACTCGTCGGTGTTCATGTCCGCGATTAGGGTTTGACGTACGGCATCCGATACTTCCAGTAGGATGTCCCCGTCGCGCTCAACCTTTACCAGCTCCCAGACATCTAGCCTTTGCTCTAAGGGCAAAGCTTCTAGGATGTAGGCGACGTCCGCCGAGTGAAGTTGGTCTAGCTTTTTTTGTAGCTCTTGGAGATTTTGTTTATGCACCAGCGATTCAACCAAATCATGGTTGTGCATAGATTGCCGGCGCACCAAATCCTCGACCAGCTTATGCTTGTCTAATAAAGTGATCACCTGTTGCAGGCTTTCACTTAAGCTGTCTTTAGATTCTTGACTCTCTGACATAGTGATCCGAATTTAATTTGGACGAACTGGCTACAAAATATTAATCAGCGTTATAGTATCACGGCTTTATTAGGATTTAATTTTGCACGGGCTTAACAATTTAGCCTAAGCATGAAATGGAACAAGCATGACCACGCATTTGCATTTATACAGCACCAGCCACTGCCATTTGTGCGAGCAAGCGGAGGCGATATTAGTCGAGCTAGCCCTATCCCATGATCTTAGCTGGACGGTAATAGAGATTGGCGATGATGCGAATTTACTATCGCGCTACGAGCTCAGCATTCCTGTTTTAGCCAGGCTTGATAAGGGCCAAGAAATTACTTGGCCATTTAATAAAGATACGGTTTTAGACTTAATCAAATAGCCAATGCCACACGAAAAAAATGCCAGCTACTAAGCTGGCTTTTTTTAGCAGGGCTAATGTGCTTATTCAGCAACGACTACTTCAGCACCTGTATCTGGACGATCTACTAACTCAACCAATGCCATAGGTGCATTGTCGCCGTTACGGAAACCGCATTTCAATACACGTAAGTAACCGCCATTGCGTGCTAAGTAACGTGGGCCTAATTCACCAAATAGTTTGCCAACGATATCACGGTCACGTAAGCGACTGAAGGCTAAGCGACGGTTCGCCAAGGTTGGTGTTTTACCCAATGTGATTAGTGGTTCTGCAAACTTGCGCAACTCTTTTGCTTTAGGCAAAGTAGTTTTGATGACTTCGTGACGCAACAATGAAGCGGTCATGTTACGAAACATCGCTGCACGATGGCTGCTAGTACGATTTAATTTACGATTGCTATTACCGTGACGCATAGTAATTCCTTAAAGTTTCTATATAAGCTTAATGACTTAAGCT
>CAJBBQ010000016.1 GCA_903951385.1 uncultured Pseudomonadota bacterium | reverse complement strand
GGCCTCGCCGGCGCTGAACATCAGCGCGACGATCAGCGAGACTTCGATGACGGTGACCGAGACCGCCAGCACGAGGGTGCCGAACGGCTCCCCGACCCGGTGGGCGACGACCTCGGCATGGTGCACGGCGGCCAGCACCACGCACACCAGCGCCACGGCGACCAGCGTGGTCGCCACGGGTCCTTCGAGCCAGAACGTAAGCAGGAAGACCAGCCAGGCGGCCAAAGGCGCGATCGCCGGCCACGGCAGGCGGCTCAGACCCGGTGCGCTGGCAGTGTCCGTGGAGGCGCTCATGGCTCGCAGCCCGCGTTCAGGCCGGTGTGGGGTCGTCGAAGGAATCCACCACGGCGGTCGTCACGAGGTCAGCGCCTACGTTGACCATGGTGCGGGTCATGTCGAGCAGGCGGTCGGCGCCCAGCACGATGCCGATTAGAGTAGCAATGCCGACGGCAACAAAACCGACCATGAGGGAGATGCGTGCACCGTATAGCATGCGGGAAAAGACGTCGCGCCCCAGGCCGTCGGTGCCCATTAGGTGCAATTGGGAAGGGGCTAGCAATATGGCTTTGACATCAATGGCGTTGGGATCGTATGGCGCAATAAGTGGGGCTATTGCAGCTAACAACAGTATGCTGCTAATGATGATAAAGCCGATTAAGGTCAGCGGATTTTGCCAGACCAGTTTCATTACATCACCCCCCGTCTGACGCGCGGGTCTGCCCATGCGTAAGAGACGTCTGCTAGCAGGTTACCTAGCATAGTCAGTATGGCGCCTATGGTTAAAATACCCATGATGACCGGAAAATCCCGCATTAAAACCGCATCGTAAAAAAGCTTGCCCATGCCTGGTATCGCAAAAATACTTTCCGCTATGACCGATCCGCCTATTAAGCCGGGGATACTTAAGCCAAAAATAGTGATGAGCGGCAGTAAGGCGTTGCGTAAGGCATGGCCATAAATGATCTTATTTTCATTTAAGCCTTTGGCGCGAGCGGTGGTGATGTAGTCTTGGTGCAATACATCGAGCATGCCGTTTCTAACAAACAGCGATATGCCGGCTAAACCGGTGATAGCAGATATAAATACCGGCAACACCAAGTGCTGCAATGTGTCCCAGATTTGTGCTAGCCACGTGAGGTTTTCGTGACCCATGCTCTCCAAGCCGGAAATAGGCAGCCAGCTATGCTGCACGCCCGTCCAGTACATAAGCATCAATGCCAGCCAAAAGCCCGGTATGGCAAACCCGAGAAATACAAACATGGTGATACCGCGGTCAGGCCATTGATTTTGCTTCAATGCTGAGATAACACCCAGCGGTAAGGCGATGCCTATGATGAGGAGCAAGCTGAGTACATTAATTAACAAAGTGATGGGCAAGGCTTCTTGTATCATGCCCAGCGTGACGTTGCCGTCTTTATCGGTAGTTTGCCAAAACACCGGCCTTTGGTGGGAGGCGAAGGACGTGCCAAAGTCTAACTTGGCTAAGCGTTTAACCCATAAACCGTATTGCACGATGACCGGTTTGTCTAAATTGTACAAGGCGCGTAATTTCTGTCTGGACTCTTCGCTGGCTTTGGGATTGAAACTGGCCTCACTGGTGGTGATGTCACCGGGTGCGAGGTGCATGATGAAAAATGAAATCAGACTGATGCCGAGTAACAGCGGCACCATCCATAAAATGCGTTTTAATAAGTAGCTAGCCATGGTTGCCTTTTATTGATCATTCATTTCGTTGCGGTAATAGGCTTTAGGAATAAACCACTCGTATGTGTTATGACCTATGCCGGCCGCTGGGGCAGGGCTGCTAATGCCCTTAACGCGTTTGTGGATGGCCGATAAGCCATAGCCAGCTGACAAGTAAATGACCGGGCTATCTTCAAGCAGGATTGTTGAAAAAGCGTGGTAAATTTTCATGCGTTTGTCGGGATTTAATTCTATACGGCCTGCTTCCAGTAGCTTGTCCGCTTGCGGGTTGCTGTAACTGATAAAGTTGAATTGGCCTGGTGCTTGTTGACTTGAGTGCCAAATTCCGTATTGATCGGGGTCTAAGGACAAGCTCCAGCCTAATACCACGGCGTCGAATTGCTTGGGTTTGATGAAGCGGCCTAAAAAACTCGCCCACTCCAGCACGCGTATATTGACCTCTATGCCCACTTCTTTTAGTCGGCGTTGAATTAAAACTGCCGTCATCTCACGTTCTTTGTTTTGATTGGTCAGTATTTCAAAGCTAAACGGCTTGCCGTCTTTTTCCAGTATGCCATCGCCATTTGTGTCGGCAAAGCCAGCCTCACGCAGCAATGTGCGAGCTTTGTTGGGATCGTAAGGGTAGGGCTTGAGCTTAGGGTTGCTCCAACGTGTGCCTGGTTTGTAGGGTGATGCCACCGGTTCACCCAGTCCCAGTAATACCCCATCAATAATTTCTTGTTTGTCGATGGCGTAGTTGATCGCTTGGCGAACGCGTACATCATCAAACGGTTTGCGTTTTAAATTAAATCCCATATAGGAGTAGCTGTTACCCAATTCTTTGTACAAGCCTATGTTGTTGCTAAGGTCGGGTCTGGATGGGAATATCCTAGCGTATTGGATAGGGTTTAAGGCCATGGAATCTATGTTGTCTGCGCTGAGTTCCAAAAATTGAGCCGCTTTGTCCGGAATAATGCGAGAAAGCAAGTGCTCTATATTGGCTTGACCTTGGCTAGCATAAGGGTTGCGGCTTAATTTTAGGTATTGGCCATTTTTCCAATCCGACAGTTTGTAATAGTGACTGCCTACCGGATGGCGCGCAAAAGCCGTGTTGTTAATGTCTTGATCTTGCAATAAGTGCTTAGGCAGGATGTGCAAGCCTGCCCATGTATCCAAAGCAGGCGCGTAGGGGACGGCATAGGTTACTCTAAATGTCTGCGCATCAGGCGCTTCGGCTTTGCTAACTAATTTAAAATCCGAGCCATAAGGCGTGCGGGTGTTGTCATCCGTTACTTTTTGCCAAGTAAACAAAACGTCTGCACTGCTTAAGGGCCGCTGGTCCGCCCATTTGAGGTTGGGCTTTAAATGAAAGGTAATGGTGCGTTGATCAGCCGATATTTCCCAAGATTGGGCAAGCTCACCGGTCAGGTCTAAATTTTTGTCGTATTTAAGCAGGCTGTTAAAGATATTGCCGGCAATCGCCGATGCCGCTGATTCGCCGGCTATCATGGCTATTAAGCCGCTGGGCTCACCTGTCATGGCATCAATCATGGTGCCACCTGGGCTAGTCGGGTGAGGCACGTCGTAGTTTGAGTTTAATTTTTTAGCAGCGTCTTCACCGTTGCTGCAAGCACTCATAAGGCAGATGCCAAACACTATTAGCCATAGTTGTATGTGTCGTGTGATCTGTGTGGGCATTAACATGGCATCAATCAATTATTTTTCGAGTTTTGGCTACGCTTTTTCTTAGGTTTTTTATGCTGAGGTTTACTGGTCTTGGTTTTTTTTAACTTGCTTTTATTTGCTTTGCTTTTTTTAACTTTCGCTTTGTTTTTCTCAGGCAATTTTTTCTCATTCGCATTGCTTTCCACGTTAGCCGCTTCTGTTTGCGTGCTGGGCGTTGCCGCATTGTTAATGCTCAAAGTTTGACCGATTTTAATGTCTTGGTTCGCCAGACTATTGGCGTTCACGATATCGTCTATGCTAACTTGGTAGAGCTTGGCAATGGCAAAAATGGTCTCGCCTTTTTTAACTAAGTGTGTGACGTTATTGGCCTTGCTAGGTTCCGCTTCATCGCTGCTATTGAGCGGATTTTTTTCTGCCAGATTAACCTCCGCACTGTGCGTCAAGCTTGCGTCTAATGGGTAAGCGCTATTGGTCTCGGCAGTCTTGATCGTGTTGCTGTTAGGCGTAAAGTCTGTTTTGTTGCCGTTGGGCACCAAGATGGTTGAAGATTTTTTTATTTTATTTTGATTGGGTAGGTTATTAACATTGCGCAGTTTGGACAGTTGTATGCCGAATTTGGCGGCTATTTTCTCCATGCGCTCACCGCGTTTCGCTAAATAGGTTTTCCAGCTGACCAAGGGTTTATTGTAGTTGGCTAAATTATCCCTAAAAGTCTGAGCGGCAAGAATGGGCAGCAGCAGTTCGTGTTTTTCATCGTTATTGCCTATGAGCGGCCTGTTGTTGCTTGGGTTAAGCGCTAAAAATTCCTCATCACTGATTTCAGCTAATTTAGCGGCCAAGTGCGCGTCAATCTGAGCGGGCGCGGAAACGCGCGTGAAGTATGCCGTGTTGGCTATGGTTTGTATTTTTAAGCCGTACTTGCCAGGGTTGGTCATGATGTTTTTAACGGCTTGCAATTTGGGCACGTAATTTCGGGTTTCCGGCGGTAAGTTTAAACTTTCATAGTCCGTGCCTAAGCCTAATCTGCGATTTCGCTCTATCGCCCGGCCTACGGTACCTTCACCGGCATTGTAGGCCGCTAGGGCTAAATCCCATGAACCAAACATGCCATGCAGTTTTTGCAAATAGGTCAGCGCCGCATCGGTCGCCACGATCACGTTGCGTCGGTTGTCTATCCACCAATTTTGTTGCAAGCCAAAATGCTTGCCCGTGGACGGGATGAATTGCCAAATGCCGGATGCCTGACTTCTTGAATAGGCTTGGGGGTTGTAGGCGCTTTCTATCATGGGGAGCAAAGCGATTTCCGTTGGCATGCCGCGTTTTTCTACTTCTTCCACGATGTGAAACAAGTATTTTTGACTGCGTTCTACCATGCGCCTAATGTAGTCTGGCCTAGAGCTATACCATTTCTCGTGATTCGCAACTAAGTTAGAGGTGGAATCCGGCATGGCGTAACCGTCTTTTATTCTTTGCCACAGGTCGTCGCTGCTGATCACGATAACAGGAGTGGCTTCGTCGCTTAGATTGCGTAGCGATGTGTCTGTGTTGACACCTTGTGAGTTAGCCGGCGTTTTTTTGTTGGCTAGGGCATCTGCTGAGCCTGGCTCTTTATTGCTGAGTTTGGTCGCTTCTTCACCGGTGACGGTGATTTCCTCCCCGATTACATTCGATTCAGCATAGCTAGCCGTGACCGGGAACAGTAGGCTGCTTGCTATAAGAAGGCGGGCGATAATAGGGCTAAAAGAATTCGTCAATGATGGCTTAAGGTGTGAGTGGGCGTAGCAGCTGCGGCTGATTGCCCTAGTTGAATAAGACCGTATAGTAAAAAACAATGACCTTAAAGTCAAGGTGTAAATATTTAATAATTACTTTAAATAGATTGTATAAATATATGATTAATATGAATTTCTTAATTCTCTTATTCTGCTAAATACAGCCAGCTCATCTGCCGATTTTAAGCCACTGCCGGCTTGAATGCTAGCGGTATGGCAACGTAAAAAAGGATTGGTCGCGCGTTCCAGTTCGATGTTGGATGGCAGGCTGGCTATGCCTTTGTCGCGCAGTGCTTGCGTGTCTAGCTTACGTTTTTGCAATGTGGGGTTGCTTGGCTCCAGGCTCAAGGCAAAGTCTATGTTGCGTAATGTGTATTCGTGAGTGCAATAGACTTGAGTGCTGCCGGCTAAGGTGGCTAAGCGTTTTAGCGTGTGGTGCATTTGCTCTGGCGTGCCTTCGAATAAACGGCCGCAGCCGGCGCCAAATAAGGTGTCCCCACAAAACAGCCATTGATCGCCTAGCTTGTTTTCAGTGTAGTAGGCCACGTGGCCTAAGGTGTGGCCTGGCAAGTGCATGACACTAAAATTAAGGTCTAGGTCGGTTAGCGCTACCACCTGCCCGTCATCGACTGGTGTGTGCGCAAACGAGTAAGTCTCTAATTTTGGCGCATAAATGTTTACATTAGGATAGGCTTTAATTAATGCACTTACCCCGGCAATGTGGTCTTGGTGGTGGTGGGTAATGAGTATGCCACTTAGGCTAAGATTGAGTTGCTTTAGCGTTTGTATAACTGGCTGGGCATCACCTGGGTCAACGGCTACGGCTTGCTGGCCGTTGTGTATGAGCCAGATATAGTTATCCTTAAATGCTGGAATGGGTATAATTTGAACATTATGATGCATACCCACTATCATTTGTTCTATACGGTTAAATGTCAATAGCAGCGGCACCCATACAAGATTGGTTCAAATCGACAGCAGGCCAGTATTTGCAAGCCAGCGAAAAACCCTTATTTGACCAAGCGGTATCCGATCTATTTGGCTTTAATGCGCTGCAGGTGGGGTCTATGCCGCTAGACTTGTTGGCTAACTCACGCATGCCCAATCGCTATAAAGCTTTAGCTGCTGAAGTCACTGGCATGGTGAATGGCGAACATCAGGCTAACGTGGTGTGCAGTGATGATTTTTTACCCTTTGCTGAAATGAGTTTGGATTTATTGCTTTTGCCGCACAGGCTGGAGTTCAGTGATAGGCCGCACCAAACCTTGCGTGAGGCAGCACGCGTAATGATGCCAGATGGCCATTTGATTATTTCCGGCTTTAATCCCATCAGCGCCTGGGGCGCGTGTGCATTTATAAAAAAACTGTTTTGTAAGCAGATAAATTACCCATGGCATGCTCGCTTGATAGGCTTGAATCGCTTAAAAGATTGGTTAGCCTTGCTGGGTTTTGAAGTTATCACCGTGCGTAATTGTTGCCATGTCCCGCCGTTTGAAAATATTGCTTGGCATAAGCGCCTGTTATTTATGGATAAGCTAGGCCAGCATGCCTTTTCGAGATTAGCCGGCGTCTATTTTGTTGTGGCAAAAAAACGCGTGCCCGGCATGACGCCAATTAAACCGAATTGGAAACAATCGAGCGCCACCAATTTACTGACAGCTAGACCTAAATCCATCGGCAGGCCAACTAAGTCGCGAGACAAATTAAACCGTTTATCCAGAAAGACATTAGAAAAAACACCATGAGCACGACTAAAGAAGTGGAAATTTACGCCGATGGGGCATGCAAGGGCAACCCAGGTCCTGGGGGCTGGGGTGCTTGGATTAGTTACGCAGGCCAAGAAAAAGAACTGTTTGGTGGCGAATTGCTCACCACCAATAACCGCATGGAGTTAACTGCGGTGATACGTGCCCTTGAGGCGCTAAATCGCAGCTGCCATGCAAAGGTTTACACGGATTCGGTTTACGTACAGAAAGGCATTTCCGAATGGATAGTCGGCTGGAAAGCCAGGAATTGGCGGACTGCAGATAAGAAGCCGGTGAAAAATGATGATTTATGGCGCATTTTAGATGGCTTAGCCCAGCAGCATACGGTGCAATGGATATGGGTTAAGGGGCATGCCGGCAATGTTGGCAATGAGCGGGCTGACAGTTTGGCTAATAAGGGTGTGGAGCAAGTTTTACAGGAGTCATTATCAACATGAGACAAATCTTTTTGGATACGGAAACCACCGGTTTGTATCATGCACAAGGTCATAGGGTAATAGAGATTGCCGCGGTTGAGGTGGTCAACCGCCGATTAACCAAACAGCATTTTCATTATTACCTCAATCCCGATCGTGAAATAGACCAAGGCGCACAAGAAGTGCACGGTATTTCTCTGGAATTTTTGCAGGACAAGCCGCGCTTTCCTGACATCGTTAATGAGTTGCTGGATTTCATTGCCGATGCCGAGCTGATTATGCATAACGCACCCTTTGACGTGGGCTTTTTAAATTGCGAGCTGGGTTTGATCGAGCAAAAACCCTTGGAGAGCATCGTCGCTAAGGTGACCGATACGCTTAAAATAGCCAAAGAAATGCGCCCAGGTCAGCGTAATAGTTTGGATGCTTTGTGTCGGCATTTTGGCATAGACAACTCTAAACGGACCTTGCACGGTGCCTTGTTGGATGCGGAATTGTTGGCCGATGTGTACATGGCCATGACGCGCGGGCAAGACAGTCTGATGATCAGCATGGACCAGCCTCAAACAACGCATGCGGTTGAACCTAAGGCTCAATTTAATCAAGCGGGCATCGTTAAATTAGCGAATGCTACTGAACTAGAAGCGCATGCGGCTTATTTGGCAGCATTGGATAAATCCGGGGATTGCGTATGGGCTGCCTTGGAATCAGCAACAATTGAAAAATGAGAAAGTAATCTGCATGAATAAAACAATTTTGGTAACCGGTGGGGCAGGCTTTATTGGCGCTAATTTCGTGCTTGAGTGGTTGCGCTTGGGATTAGGCCGTGTGGTGAATTTGGACAAGATGACGTATGCCGGTAATTTGGACAATTTAACGGCGGTGCAACATAATCCACAGCATGTGTTCGTGCATGGCGACATAGGGGACCAGGCGCTGCTAAGTAAATTATTGCAAGAGTATCAGCCAACTGCCATCGTGAATTTTGCGGCCGAAAGCCATGTAGACAGGTCCATACACGGTCCTGAAGATTTCATTCAAACCAATGTGCTGGGCACGTTTCATTTATTGGAAGCCGTGCGTGCTTATTGGACGCAATTAAGCACAGCAGACCGTCAGGCATGGCGTTTTTTACATGTCTCCACCGATGAGGTATACGGTTCCTTAATGCCTGATGCGGCGGCTTTTACTGAGCAGCATGCCTATGCCCCCAATAGCCCTTATTCTGCCTCCAAGGCGGCATCCGATCACCTGGTCCGCGCTTACCATCACACCTATGGGCTGCCTACGCTCACGACCAATTGTTCCAATAATTATGGGCCACACCATTTCCCAGAAAAATTAATTCCTTTGGTAATACACAATGCCTTAACTGGAAAAGCCTTGCCAATTTACGGTAGCGGTCTACAGATACGCGATTGGCTTTATGTAACCGATCACTGTGCGGCAATACGCAGGGTCTTAGAGGCCGGACAAGTGGGCGAGGTATACAACGTCGGTGGTTGGAACGAGATGGCCAATATAGACGTGGTTAAAACCTTATGCCGTATATTGGATGCCAAAAAACCGCGATCAGATGGCAAATCCTATGCCGAGCAAATTAGCTTTGTGGAAGACAGGTTGGGTCACGATCAACGCTACGCCATTGATGCCAGCAAGTTGCACCAAGAATTAGGCTGGAAGCCGGCAGAAAGTTTTGATACGGGTATAGAGAAAACGGTTGACTGGTATTTGGCAAACCAGGCCTGGGTGAACAATGTCACCAGCGGCGATTACCGTCATTGGGTAGCCAAGCATTACGCCGAGCGCGGTGAAGAGCTAGCCTAAGGCATCGGCCCAATTATTGGGGGTTTCGTACAAACGCACTTTTTCTAATTTTAAGTGCGTGCCATAACTGTCTAAGTAGCGATTTTTTAGAATTTTAAATGCTTCATTGGCCATGTTTTCAGCCGTTGGTACGGTAGGAAAAACCACGGTTTTATGGTTAGTCAGGCCGTTTAAAAAATTAAGCACTTCAGTATCGTCTTGATAGACTAGAAAAGCATGATCCCAAACATCCACCACGGCAGATTTGGCGATTGCTTTTACCTCTGAAAAATCCATCACCATACCGTTTTCTGATGCTCCAGCCTGACTAATGATGTCGCCAGACAAGGTTATTTCAATGGCGTAGCGATGGCCATGTAAATTCTTACATTGGCTTTTATGGCTGGGAATGCGGTGGCCGGCATCGAATTCTAGGCGGGTGGTAATTTGCATGATTTGCTGCTTGGAAAAAGAATGGAGCGATTATACGCCATCTGCAGGTATTTTTTTAGCCTGCGACCCATGCTGGCTTAATGCTCGATTTCAGCGCGCAATAACTGGTAAATGGCTAATCTTTCTTGGCTGATCTTGCCATCTAGCATAGCTTGCTTAATGGCGCAGTCTGGTTCCTGTGTGTGTTTGCAGTTGCTAAATCGGCATAAGCCTAAATGCGGCCTAAATTCAATAAACGCGTGTTCTAATTCGTCTGTGCTGAGGTGGTGTAAGCCAAACTCTTGTAAGCCGGGTGAATCTATCAGCTGGCTGTGTGCGTCCAAATGGTATAAATGGGCGGCGGTGGTGGTGTGTTTGCCGCTGTCTAGACTCATGCTGACTTCCCTAGTGCGCACCGCTTCTTCGGGTAACAAGGCATTAATCATAGTGGATTTACCCATGCCGGATTGGCCAACTAAAATGCTGGCTTCCCCTTGCAAATAAGGCCTTAGGCTGGAAATATCCTCTTTGGCTGACAGTGCCAGCACCTGATAACCTAATGCGCTGTACAAGCCAAGTTTTTGCTTGGCTTGCGAGCTGTCATCCAAGTCGCATTTATTAAGCACTATGAGCGGTTTGATATGCGCCGCTTCGGCCGCAATCAAGCAGCGGTTTAACAAGGCTTCGTAAAAGCTAGGCTGCGTGGCTAACACAATAATGATTTGCGTTACGTTGGCTGCCAGCATTTTGCTTTTGTAGGCATTGCTGCGGTAAAGCAAGGTCTGGCGCGGCAGGGTGCTATCGATCACGCCTTCGTGCTTGTCGGTGAGTTGCAGATTCACTCTGTCGCCACAGGCTAGATCGGTTTTTTTGCCTCGGGTCACGCAACTGATGCGTTTTTTATCTGGCAATTCAATTTGATAGCGTTTGCCGTACGCTGCAACCACGGTGCCTTGTAATGGCGCAATGAATCTAGTCTGGGTAGAGGTGGTGTCGGTCAAAAGGCTGGCTGTTAGATTAAAGTCTGGACAAATTAAATTTAAGTGCTGGCATTATGCGCTAAAAATTAGCTGCTGTACGCTGCCAGCTTGTCTATCCTTAGACTGGCTGGCGGATGCGAGTCATAAAATGCAGAATGCAATGGATCTGGTGTCAAGGTGGCGGCATTGTCACGGTAAAGTTTAACCAAGGCACTCATCAAATCTTTAGCGCTGGCTTGTTTAGCCGCATACGCATCGGCCTCAAATTCATTTTTACGTGAGTAACTGGCCATGGCCGGGCGCAATAAAAATAAAAACACCGGTGAAACCAACAAGAACAGCATCAAAGCCATGTAATTGCTAGCGTTCTGCACGCCTAGGCCAGTATAAAACCAGGGTTGCTGCATGAGCCAGCCCAATAATGCTAAGCCTAAAAAGCTGACGGAGAACAGCATGATTATGCGTTTGATAACGTGATGGTGTTTAAAGTGGCCTAATTCGTGGGCCAAAACTGACTCTATTTCATCGGTATTTAAGCGTGCTAACAAGGTGTCAAAGAACACCACCCGTTTTGATGCACCAAAGCCGGTGAAATAGGCATTGCCATGACTGCTACGAGTTGAGCCGTCCATGACAAATAGCCCTTGCGATTTAAAGCCGCACTTAGTCAATAGCGATTCAATACGTGTTTTTAATTGCTCGTCTTGCAATGGGCTAAATTTATTAAATAATGGCGCAATGAAGCTGGGGTAAACCGCTAGCATGATGAGGTTAAAGGCACTCCAGGCAAACCATAAATACAGCCACCAATAGGCGCCGGCTCCTTGCATTAACCAAAGCGCTAGCAATAAGATAGGGCCGCCTAAAGCCAGCCCTAATAGGCCGTGTTTGATCAGGTCAGCAAGGAACATGGGGACCGTCATTTTGTTAAAGCCAAACCTTCCGTCGATAACAAATGTTTTGTAATAATCAAAAGGCAAATCAATTAAGCTGGTCAATAGCATGGCGCTACAAATCACCGCTACGCCTCGTATTATGGCTTGATCCGCAAACAACTGTTGCCAGAAGTTATCTATGCTTTGTAAGCCGCCACCTAAGGTTAAGGCGAGTAACAGCAAGGTCTGCACCAAGCCCTCGCTTAAACCTAATTTGGATTTAGCCGCTGTGTAGTCAGCCGCTTTTTGGTGCGCATCCAGTGTGATGGTGGCGCTAAAAGCGGCCGGCACATGATCTCGATGTTGTTGCACGTGGCGGATGTGCCTGCCCGATAGCCAAAGGCGTATCAACGTTGATGCAATCACTAAGCTAATAAATGTCAGGGTAAAGGTCATGGTTAAGTCAAGTTCGGTTAATATGATGCCATTGTGAAGCATAAGCAGACGTATGGTTCACTGTTATTGGTATAAAACACCTATTTTAATGGAAATCATGATGGCGGAAATAACAAGTAGCACCAATCAGAACAATTTAATTTGGCTGGACATGGAAATGAGTGGTCTACTGCCCGACTCAGACCGCATATTGGAATTGGCGGCCGTGGTCACCGATGCCGAATTAAACGTCCTAGCCGAATCGCCGGTCTTGGTTATACACCAAAGTGATGCGGTTTTAGATGGCATGGATGCATGGAATAAAGGCACACATGGCCGTTCAGGTTTGATCCAAAAAGTAAAAGACTCTACCCTGGATGAGGAGCAAGCCAGTTTGCAAATGCTGGCATTTTTGAAAAATTGGGTGCCAGCCGGTAAATCGCCCATGTGTGGCAATTCCATATGCCAGGACCGCCGCTTCATGGCGCGCTTTATGCCTGATTTGGAAAAGTATTTTCACTACCGTAATCTGGATGTTAGTGTGTTTAAAGAGTTGGCGCGTCGATGGAAGCCGGAAATATACTCGGGCTTTAAAAAAGCCAGCAAACACGAAGCCTTGGCCGACATCTACGAATCCATAGACGAATTGAAATACTACCGCGAACATTTCATCGTTAAATAAACGAGAAAAAAAGAGGGCGCCCGTCAAGGCGCCCCGGAGGAGGAGAATAACAGCTTTGGAGAAGCTTGTTATTACTAAAGCATTTAGCGTGCCAAGTTTACTGTTCCGTTAAAAAATCAGTTATTTTTCTAGGCGCTAGGCATGAGCAAGGCTTTGTATGCAGCCAAATACGCCAAGGCACTTTTGTCCCAAGTCAGGTCTAGGTTCATACCATTAATTTGAATTTGTTTCCAGGCAGCTGCGTCGTTTTTGTATACATTTAAGGCTTGTTTGATGGCGTTGAGTAAGCTGGTGGAGCTGGCTTCACTCATGACAAAGCCATTGGCAGTTTTGTTTTTAAAGCTAATTAAATTGGTGTCCACCACCGTGTCAGCCAAGCCACCCGTAGCGTTGACCACCGGGGGGGTGCCATAAGCTAAGCCATACATTTGGTTTAGACCACAAGGTTCAAAACGTGAAGGCATGATGAATAGATCGCATCCTGCCATGATTTGATGCGACAGGGCTTCGTTATACGATATGGTCACGCTGACTTGTTTGGGATTGTTTTTAGCCAGCTTGCTAAAGGCAGTTTCTAGGGCCGGATCGCCGCTACCAAGTACGACCAATTGGCAGCCTGCATCGATTAATTGCTGACTGATAGGCAGCAGCATGTCCAAGCCTTTTTGGTGGGTGAGTCGACTGACTACGCCTAATAATGGTGCGCTTGCATCAATTTGTAGCCCTAATTTTTTTTGCAAGGCTAATTTAACCTGTTTTTTCCCGGTCAAGGCCTTGGCGCTGTAATTTTTAATTAAATGCGGATCGGTTTTAGGGTTCCATTGCTCTGTTTCTATGCCGTTTAGTATTCCCTTAATTTCACTGCCACGTAAGCTTAGTAAGCCTTCTAGGCCAAAACCAAATTCCGCTGTTTGTATTTCTTTGGCGTAGCTTGGGCTTACCGTGGTGACGCCATCGGCGTAGAAAATACCGGCTTTTAGAAAAGACAACTGGCCATGGTATTCAAAGCCATCAATGGCAAAATGGCTGGGCGGCAGGGCGAGGGTAGTCAGCCAGGCGGGAGCAAAGCAACCTTGAAAAGCCATGTTGTGTAGACTGATGATGGATTTTGCTGTGCTGTGCTCGAGCAGCTTCATGTAGGCCGGGGTGAGTCCGGTTTGCCAGTCGTTGCAATGCACGATGTCTGGTTGCCAGTCGGGTACAGGCGATTGATTGCTACTTAAAATGGCCGCCACTTTGGACAGTATGCCAAAGCGCAAGGCGTTATCAAGCCACTCCAGTCCGTTTGCGTCGGCATACGGACCGCCATCCCGCTCATACAGGTTAGCGGCTTTGATGACCATCACTTTGAGCTTGCTGTCGGCCAATTCGCCCATCATCAAATCAGCGTGCATGATCATGGGTAGCTTATCTAACTTAGCGATCACTGTTAGATTGCTAAGCTGATTTAATACAGCGGGGTAACCGGGGATAAGGAGGCGGATGTCCACGCCGAGTTTTTGCAATGCCTGCGGCAGGGAGCCGCTTACGTCAGCTAAACCGCCGGTTTTGATCAGGGGAAACGCTTCGGAAGTGCTAAACAATACCCGCAAAATAACCTTTCTTGATTGTGGTAGGGATGCATTATTATATTGTATAAAGTTCGGCTAGCTAATATTGATTTTAGGGAGTGGGCATGAGTTTGCATGGTTTTGTAATGGTCGGCTTGGGTGCCGCAATCGGTGCTTGGTTTAGGTGGTTGTTAGCCCTGATGTTTAATGGCAGTTTGCTGGCCTTGCCAATAGGCACCTTGCTGGCTAATTTAATAGGCAGCTATTTCATGGGTTTACTCATGGCATTGTTTACCTTTAACCCATCCATCAGTGCCGAGACCCGTCTTTTTCTAATTACCGGCTTATTGGGTGGCTTAACGACATTTTCTAGTTTTTCTGGTGAAGCCATGACCTTGCTCACTAAAGGTCAGTATGCATGGGCAGGTACCCATATAGCCCTGCATGTGCTTGGCTCTTTAGCGATGACGGGTCTGGGTTTATTAACGGTACACATGCTTAGAAGCTAAAACTTTCTAATGCGCAATCGATTTAGCGCAGACAAGAAAAAGGCCATGATGAATCATGGCCTTTTTTGATTTTGCTTCAGCGCAAACTGGCTGAGCTAAAGCGGAATGCTTATTTGTTCTGCGTTTCCACCATCACCATAGGCTCATTGATGCTTTCTGTTTTTGCATCTTTTTGCCATGCGGCTGGCTTCCTAGGCGCACGCGCTTTAGGCTCATTCACCACTGGGTTGGCTTTGGGCGCATCCGCTTTGGTTTCCACCAATTGCAAGCCGGCAGCAGCTAAATCAACTGGTTTAGCAGCAGCTTTACGTGCACGGGCAGGGCGTTTGTTGTCGGCTTTAGTGCTGGCCGCAACGGCTTTGTCGTTGACAACTGGCTCGCTCGTTGCTGTTGTTGCAGGTGCTGCCGTGTCAACAAGGACTAGCTCGGCGTCGATTTTGGCGGCTTTTTCTGGTCTGGCTTTTTTAGCCGGTTTTGTTGCTTCGCTAACCGTTGCAGGTACCGCAGTCGGTGTATTCACCGGCACGTTTTCTACCGTGTTGGCTGCTGGCATATCAGTTTTGGCGACGGCTTCTACTGACTCGTTAGCGACAAAAGCACGGTTAACATCGGCTTGCGCGCCTTCACCACGATCGCGACGGCCGCGACGGTTATTGCGGTTGCGACGACCACCGGTTCTTTCGCTATTGGGCGTGGTCTCGCCAGGGTTGATTTCCGCATTGCCATTAGCCTGTTGATGTTGAGGAGGACGTGGCTGTTGCGGCTTAGCTGGACGTTGCTCCTGGGATCTGGCTTCTTGTGGCTTGCCGTCATTAGGTCGATTTTGCCTATCTTGTGGCGCATTTTTGTTGCGGTCATTACGATTGCGGTTGCGATTGCGGTTGTTGCGGTTGCGATCGCGGTTGATTTCTTCGTTTTTCTCCGCTTCGGTTTTTTGTTTGCTGCTGCCCGATGCGCTACTGAATAAGTTTTTGATGCGGCCTAACAAGGACAAGATCGGTGCCGCGGCAGATTTTTCCGCCACAATGGGTGCCGGTGCTGCTGGGGTGATGCCTCGCACTGCGGCCACTGGTCTGACTTCCTTGGCAGTTTCTTCTGCTGTAGGG
>CAJBBQ010000015.1 GCA_903951385.1 uncultured Pseudomonadota bacterium | reverse complement strand
TGCCAGACCGAGCCATTCATGCCCCATCCGTGTATCAACACAAGATTGGGGCCTAAGCCTAGCGTTTCGACGTGCATGGTATTGGGGCTCATGATGGCAACTCACTTTCTGCTTGATGTATCGCTTGCAACAATTTTTGAATGTCCTCTAAGCTATGCGCCGCTGAGATGGAAATGCGCAATCTGGCTGTGCCAGCAGGCACGGTAGGCGGGCGTATGGCGGGCACCAATATGCCGGCCGCTTGCAAATACGCACTCAATGCCAAGGCCGCTTGATTGCTGCCCACCAACAGTGGTTGAACCGACGTGTCGGATGGCATTAAACGCCATTTCTGACAAGACAAGTGGGCTTTAAAATAAGCAATTAAACCATACAAATGCGTACGTAATGCGTCACCTTGAGCGATCAATTTTAATGAGGCACTCAAGGTCGCCGATAAGGCCGGTGGTGCCGGGGTGGAATAGACATAGCTCTTGGCTGTTTGTATCAAATAATTGATTACCACAGCCTCGGCCGCCACGAAGGCGCCAGCCACACCGGCAGCCTTGCCTAAGGTGGCCATCATGATGATACGCGGCGAGCGCAACCCTAAATGATGCAGCGTGCCTTGGCCGTGTTCACCCAAGACACCAAAACCGTGTGCATCGTCCACGTACAAATAGGCATCGTAGCGCTCACACAATTGCAAATACTCAGCCAATGGGGCGATGTCGCCATCCATGCTAAACACCGCATCCACCGCTATCAATTTATGCTGGGCGGTGCTGGTTTTAAGTAAGGCTTCCAAAGCCTGCACGTCGTTGTGTGCAAAGCGATGAAAGCTGGCTAAGGAATAATAGCCGCCGTCGTTCAAACAGGCATGGTTAAGCTTGTCGGCAAAAATGGCATCGCCACGACCGACTAATGCGCCGAGCACGCCTATGTTGGCCATGTAGCCGGTGGAAAATAACAAGGCCGCTGGTCGCTCCACAAAGGCCGCCAATTGCCGTTCTAAGTCATCGTGGTAACGGTGGTGGCCGGTGATCAAATTGGATGCCCCGCTGCCCACGCCGGATTCACCAGCGGCTTGCTGCATGGCGCTGATTAATTCAGGGCGATTGGCCAGACCCAAGTAATCGTTGCTGCAAAAAGACAAATAGCTTTGGTCATTGGTGACGATATGCTCGGCTTGCGGCGAATCGAGCAAACGCCGCTGCCGCAGCAAGCCATCCGCTTGGCGCTTGTCTAATGCAAGTTGCAGGGCGTCCAGCATGCTAAATTTGGTTGATGCCAAGCTTAGCGAATAACTGCTTGTCTACGGACGCCTCTGGATTGGGCGTGGTTAGCAGTTTTTCGCCATAGAAAATGCTATTAGCACCGGCCAAAAAGCACAAGGCTTGTATGCCTTCCGGCATGCTTTGGCGACCGGCCGATAGACGCACGTAACTGCTTGGCATGGTGATACGGGCGGCAGCGATGGTGCGAACAAATTCCAAATGGTCCAAGCTCTCGGTGCCATGCAAAGGCGTGCCTTCAACTTGGGTTAATAGATTAATCGGCACGCTTTCCGGTGGCCTAGCCATGTTAGCCAATTGCGCCAGCAAGCCTGCGCGTTGATTGCGTGATTCGCCCATGCCTATGATGCCGCCACTGCAGACGTTTATATCGACACTGCGCACCCTATCCAAGGTGTCCAAGCGATCTTGGTAAGTGCGCGTGCTAATCACGTCGCCATAGTATTCCGGCGCGGTATCCAAATTGTGGTTGTAATAATCCAAACCGGCGTCCTTCAATTGCTCGGCTTGGCCGTCTTTAAGCATGCCTAAGGTAGCGCAGGTCTCCAAGCCCATGGCTTTTACCTCCGCAATCATTTTCAAGACCGGTTCTAAATCACGTTGCTTAGGGCCACGCCAAGCTGCGCCCATGCAGAATCGGCTGGCGCCGTTGGCTTTGGCTTCTTGCGCGGCCGCCACCACATCTTGCAATTGCATCAAGGGCTCGTCTTCCACTTCGGTGTGATAACGCGCGGCCTGCGGGCAATAACCGCAATCCTCAGAACAGCCGCCGGTTTTAATCGACAACAAGGTGCTGACTTGCACCGCATTCGCGTCGAAATTAGCCCTGTGTACTGTTTGCGCTTGGTACATTAAATCACTGAAGGGCAATTCGAATAGTGCGACAATGTCTGCAACACGCCAACGCTCGATGGTCGAATCACAACTGGCAGACGGTTTGGTTTTTAAGCCATCGGTATTGATGACAACGGGGCTGCTGGTTTCTAGCATGGCACATCCTTAAGTTAAGGTCAGTTAACAGTAGCGGCATTAAGTAGCTGATACAGCAAGCCATTTTAGCGGCTTGATTTCTGCGAATTATACATTGTCAAGCAAAAGTGAGGCAAACTATGAACAAGAGATTAAAATTTAATCATTTGTTTTTTGACGGCTTATTACGGTCGCCTTGCTTGCTTTGCTTAGCGGCCAACAGCAGCGCTTTAGGCCTCTGCCAGCCTTGCTTAGACGACTTACCCTGGTTGCCGGATGCGCTTTGCTCGCAATGCGCCCTGCCTTGCACAAACAAAGTGTGCGGCCATTGCCTAAGCGACCCACCCTATTTTGACGCTTGCTACGGCGTATTTAGCTACCAATTTCCAATCAGCGCCTTATTGCAAGATTACAAATACGGCAGCAAACTGCATTTGGCCCGCAGTTTCGCCTTATTGCTAAAAAACCGTGTGCCATTGCACACAGTGGACACCGTCATCGCCATGCCCATGCACCCACAACGCTTAAAAGAAAGGGGCTTCAATCAAGCATTGGAAATTGCCCGCGTGCTCTGTGCCGAGCAAACACAGAAGCTGGATTTCGATAGCGTAGAAAGGCAGAAGAATAGGCCTGCGCAAGTCAGCCTAAGCTGGCAAGCACGCTTAAAAAACATCAAGGGAGTGTTTAAACTGCAGTCCGCGTCGCGCATAACAGGGCAACGCATTGCCATCCTAGACGACGTCATGACCACAGGCGCGAGCTTAAATGAGCTGGCAAAAACATTAAAACAAGCCGGCGCCAGCCATGTAGAATGCTGGATTGTCGCCAGAACCTTAGCCAGACCCTAGCCTTTATGTTTACCATCGTTTTATTTGAACCAGAAATACCGCCCAATACCGGCAACATCATACGACTGTGCGCCAACACCGGCGCACAACTGCACCTAATTAAACCCTTAGGCTTCAAACTGGAAGACAAACAACTTAAACGCGCCGGCCTGGACTACCACGAGTACGCCAGCTTAGTCGTGCATGAAAATTGGTCGAATTGCAAAGCCACCTTAAGCAATAGGCGCATCTTTGCTATCACCACCAAGGGCAGCACGCGGCATAGCGAAGTGGCTTTTCAAGCAGGGGATGTGTTTGTGTTTGGTCCGGAGACACGGGGCTTACCTGCCGACGTACTGGAAGAATTCAGCGCCGATCAGCGCTTACGCCTACCCATGTTAGCCAACAGCAGAAGTTTAAACTTATCTAACTCAGCGGCGGTATTGCTATACGAAGCGTGGCGCCAAATAGGCTTTACTGAGGGCGTTTAATGCCCTTCGGCTTTTTGCTCGCGGCCCAATAAGGCCATCACCGCATCCTTAGCACTTTTACCGTGCGAAAGCACCTGATCCACTTCATGGGTAATCGGCATGTCCACTTGCAGCGCTTTGGCTCGGCGCATGACCTCGGTGGTGGTATTGACGCCCTCGGCAACGTGACCCAAGTGCTGCAATATATCGGCTAAAGTCTTACCGCTGGCCAATTGCAAGCCAACTTCACGATTGCGCGAGTACTGCCCAGTACAGGTTAAAATTAAATCGCCAGCCCCAGCCAAGCCCATAAAGGTCTCCGGACTGGCGCCCAAGGCCACGCCAAAACGCGTCATTTCAGCTAAGCCGCGGGTGATCATGGCAGCACGCGCATTGTTACCAAAACCCATGCCATCCGATATGCCGGCGGCACTGGCCATGACGTTTTTAATCGCACCGCCTACCGACACACCGATCACATCGCTGCTACTGTATACGCGTAAATTACCACCGTGAATTAATTGCGCAGCCTGCCGCGCAAAGGCAGCATCGCTGGCGGCCAAGGTAACAGCAGTCGGCAAACCACGCACCAACTCAGCCGCAAAACTGGGGCCAGACAAGGCACCCCAATGCTGGCCAGTGACGGCCGGGTCACCCAATTCCTCTAAAGCCACCTCAAAAGGCAGTTTAGCCGTATTCGGCTCCAAGCCTTTACTGGCCCAGACCACAGGGGTCTTGTAACCCAAGGCTGTTATGTCTTTTAGGATTTGTCTAAAGCCAGCGGTGGGGACCACAGAAAGGATTAAGTCGGCATCTTGCAAAGCCAGTTGCAAATTATCCTCCACCTGCAACTGCGCATTGAATTTAAAGTCGCCTAAATACAGCGGATTGGCACGCGCTTTGCGCATACCTGAAACATGGCCAGCATTGCGCGCCCATAATGCCACTTGGTGATGCTGGCTGATGTGCATGGCCAAAGCCGTACCCCACGCACCCGCACCCAACACTGCTATTTTTGCCATTAGCTTAAATTCCTGTACAAAACAACATGGCGGTTAATCGCCGCCCCATGTGGTGGAAGACTGCACAAAGCCTAGCGTGCCATCCCTATGCTTAACTTTAAGCCAGCCGTTAGTGGGTTTCTGCTCCAGCACCTCGAGCAATACGTCTTTTTCCACCGTGGCCAATAATCGGGAACCGGGTTCGGCTGACATGCGAATTTCCGCTTTATTGGCGGTCACCAAAAGCCAACGCTTATTAGACAATTGCTTGGCCTCCAGCCAATTCAAGCCGCCTTGGGCGTCCCGAACTTTTAACCAATCGCCTAAATTCACCACCACTTCAACCGGGTAATATTGACTAAGTAAATAGACTTTTTTTGCGGCGATGGACGGCGCATCATAAAGCACCGCTTTGGGCACCGCCACCGAACGAAAATCCAAGGCCATGGCCAAGGCAGGCAGCAGCAACAAACCCAAGGTCCATGCTAACTTTTTGCCAAGGCCTAGCATGAATTTAGTGTTTTGCAGCCGCTTCTGCAGCTTCAGCTTGCTGCTGTTTTTGTTGCGCAAACAAGGCTTCAAAATTGATCGGGTTTAACAACACCGGTTGGAAACCAGCGCGCACGACTAAGTCAGAAACGCTTTCACGCGCATAAGGGAACAAGATGTTAGGGCAAGTGATGCCGACTATCATTTCCAGGTTCTCTTCCGGCACACCGCGGATTTGGAAAATACCGGCTTGCGTGACTTCCACTAAAAACACCGTCTTGTCTTCAATTTTGGACGTGACCGTTACTTTAATCGACACTTCAAAGACATTGTCTTCTAGCTGTTGAGCAAAATTACTCAACTCAATGCCTACTTGAGGCTGACTGCGATCAGTAAAGATTTGTGGCGCATTAGGGATTTCCAATGACGCGTCTTTAAGGTAAATTTTTTCTATGCTAAAACCCGCTTGTTGGGTTTGCTCTTCGGCGGCTGCCTTGTTGTCGTCTTTTGCCATGATGTTGTTCGTTTCTTGTTAATTAAAAGGTTGAATTAAAAAATACCGCGCCATTTTATCAGAGATTTAACTGGGCAGCTTTGTAGTTGAGCAATCTGCTTCCTGCTCATTAAACTAGGCCAATAAGGGATCCAAGCCGCCGGCTAAATCCAAGGCGCGCAAATCATCGAAACCACCAACATGCACATCGCCTATGTAGATTTGCGGCACGGTACGCCTACCGGTTTTTTGCATCATTTCGTCGCGCAACTCAGGCTGCAAATCAATCCTGATTTTATGAATATCGGTCACGCCCTTGCTCAGCAACAAGCGCTCGGCGTTGCTGCAATAGGGGCAAACGGCACTGCTGTACATGGTGACTTTGGCCATGTTAAGCGCTCGCTTTTTTAGGCGCAGCCTTAGGTTTAGCTGGCGCTTTGCTGGGCAAACTGGCCGCGCCTTTTACCACCGGCAATTTGGCTTCTAGCCAAGCACTTAAGCCGCCTTGCAAATTATGCAGTTGGCTAAATTGCGCGCCGCGTAAAATATCGCAGGCTTTAACCGAACGCCCGCCCAACTGGCAATTCACCAGCAAGGGTTTATTTTGGTATTTTTTTAGCTCAGGCAAGCGCGCCGCCAGATTGGCCAAGGGAATGTTGACGGCCTCAGCAATATGACCCGCAGCAAACTCCGCCTCGTCACGCACGTCCAACACCACCGCATGCGAGCGATTGATTAAGGTTACCGATTCAGCCGGGCTTAAATTGGGTACGCCACCGGCACTTTTTTTCATGGAGGGCAACAGCAACATCAAGCCCGAACCAAGCGCCAAGCCTATTAACCAAATATTACTTTTAATGAATTCCACAACCGTCCTTTCAAATTTGTTCTATGAAACAAGCGCTTAATTAAAAGCCATTTAAATCGCCTACTTAAGCAAACCATTCAGGCGAATTTTATAAGCAGATTTTACGTGTAAATACGCTAAAATAGTGGCAATACTTACACTTACACCAATAAAATTTTAAGGCTAACCTTTTATGTCCACGCCATTAAAAACCAGTGCCAACCCCATCACGCCAGTATGCCTGCTTATTTTAGATGGCTTTGGCTACCGCGAAGAAACAAACAACAATGCCATTGCGTTAGCCCACACGCCCAATCTGGACAAACTGAATCAAACGCACCCGCATAGCTTGATTAATGCTTCCGAGCACTACGTGGGCTTGCCTGACGGACAAATGGGCAACTCAGAAGTAGGCCATCTCAACATAGGCGCGGGCCGCGTGGTGTTTCAGGATTTTGAACGCATCAACAACAGCATCGCTAACGGCGAGTTCTTTGAGCACGCCAAGTTAAAAGCCGCTTTGCTGGGCATCAAAAATACCAATAAATCCCTACACATCATGGGCTTGCTCTCCGATGGTGGCGTACACAGCCACGACTCACACATCCACGCCATGCTGGAAATGGCCGCTAAAATGGGTTTGAAAAAAGTCTACGTGCACGCCTTCTTGGACGGCAGAGACACGCCGCCAGTTAGCGCCAGCCCCTACCTGGCCGCGCTGGAAGCCAAAATTAAGTCGCTAGGCGTAGGTAAAATCCTATCGGTGAGCGGCCGTTTTTACAGCATGGACAGAGACAAGCGCTGGCCTAGGGTAGAAGCGGCTTACGCGTTGATCACTGAAGGCATGGGCGAATTTTGCTACCCCAGCGCCGAGCTAGCATTGCAAGCGGCTTACGCGCGCGGTGAAAACGATGAATTTGTAAAGTGCACGGCCATACGCGCTGAGCACGAAGCCCCCACCCACTTAGAGGACGGCGATGTGGTGGTGAACATGAACTTTCGTTCCGATCGCGCCCGTCAACTCACCCACGCCTTATTAAGCCCGGCGTTTGATGGCTTTCACCGTCGTCATCAACCCGAGTTAGCCGGCTACTTCACGCTCACCATGCACGACGCTAAAGAACCCAAAGCGACGGCTATATTTCCGCCGTTTGCCGTGAAAAACACATTGGGTGAGTATTTGTCTGGCTTAGGGTTAAAGCAACTTCGCATCGCCGAAACGGAAAAATACCCGCACGTCACCTTCTTTTTTAACGGCGGGGAAGAAACCGTCTTTCCTGGTGAAGAGCGTATTTTGGTGCCCTCACCACCGGTTGCCACCTACGACATGCAACCGGAAATGAGCGCTTACGAATTAACTGACAGGCTAGAAGAAGCGATTTTATCCAGGCAATACCATGCCATTATTTGCAACTACGCCAACGGCGACATGGTCGGCCATACCGGCAATTTAGCCGCAGCCATTAAAGCCATAGAAACCTTGGACACCTGCGTAGGCCGCATCGCAGCCGCCATGCAAAGCACCGGCGGCGAAGTCATCATCACGGCCGACCACGGCAACGCAGAGATGATGTTTGATGGCGCAAACCAACAAGCGCATACCCAACACACCACCAACAAGGTACCGCTGATTTACCTAGGCCGTCCTGCCAACCTAGCCCAAGACGGCGCGCTGTCGGATTTAGCGCCCACCTTGCTGCACTTAATGGGCGTGGCGCAACCGGTAGAAATGACCGGCAAAAACCTTGTTCATTTTCTGCCATAAAGGCTTAGCCATGCGCATGC
>CAJBBQ010000014.1 GCA_903951385.1 uncultured Pseudomonadota bacterium | reverse complement strand
TTCATAAAAAGTTCATTAAAACTTGCATAGTTAACAAATAAATTTAATAATCCATGTCAACTTATCTTTGTGTGTTCATTCATGACTATTACTGTGTTGTTTAGCTGACCATACCTGTAACTCAACATGCCTAGCTACGACTACCCTTTTAACGAACGCATACGCACCTTACTGCGCGTAGAGGATTTGTTCGCCAAGCTTCTGCATAACATAGAAGCCGGCCACGAACACCACCACCACTGCGCCCTCATCACGCTATTGCAAATTTTAGACGTGGTAGACCGTTCCGAATTAAAGCTGGATTTATTGCAAGAATTGGAAAGGCAAAAAGTCGCCATGAGCGCCTTGGTCGGCAACCCAGCCATTGCGGCCAACACCCTGAATAAAATTCTGAGCGAAATTGACCAAGCCGCAGAAGGCTTGCGTGCCGAAACCACTAAATTAGGCCAAAGCTTGCGCGCCAACGAATGGTTGATGGGCATTAAACAACGTGCCGGCATTCCCGGTGGCGTCTGCGAATTCGATGTGCCGTCTTACCACTATTGGTTGGGATTGGGCGAAACGCGTCGAGCAGCCGATTTCACTGCATGGCTCAAACCCTTGTTACCCATGCACGCGGCCATAGGCATCATCTTGCGCATACTGCGTGGCAGTGGCGTGAGCAGCAAACTGGTCGCCGGCAACGGCGCCTACCAACAAATGCTGGCCGGCGCCAAACCAGCGCAGATGTTGCGCGTGGTATTGGACGATGAGTTAACTTGCTTTCCGGAAGTGAGCGCCAATAAATACGCCATCAACATCCGTTTTAATCAACTTGATGATGGGCAAAAATTGCAAAAATACGAACAAGACGTCAGCTTCTCGCTGATCTTGTGTAATTTATAAAGTGTAATCCATAAGGCCGTTTGTTAATCTAGCCCGAAACCCAAGGCTTGATCGTCCTTAGCATAAACCCCATTAATCAATACCGAACACACCATGGAAACCAGTAAAAAACGCTTAGTCGCTTGCCCAAAATGCGGCAACCTCGCCGAATTTTCCCCTAACAATGCCTTTAGGCCGTTCTGCAGCGAACGCTGTAAAATGGTTGATTTCGGCGCTTGGGCGAATGGCGAATACGCCATTCCAGTGCCGATTAGCAGCGATGATTTAGACGAGTTATACCCAGACCACAACCCTTGAGAAAGTAAAAATCATGAAAAAATTAAGCGCATTTAGCCTAACAGGCTGGGCTCTATTGGCCCTATTTAGCAGCTGGACTGCCCAAGCAGAAAGCCCTGCCAACAGCACGCTAGTGACCATTCAAGAGGCATGGGCGCGGCCAAGCAATCCTGGCTCGACAGTGGGTGCGGCTTACATGACCTTAACCAGCAGTAAAGACGCCAGTTTGGTTGAAGCCACGGCCGATGTCAGCGACAGCGTTGAAATTCACAGCATGAGCATGGAAAACGGCGTCATGAAAATGCGCATGTTAGAAAGTTTAGACTTGAGCGCCGGCAAGCCTTACAAGTTGACCCCAGGCGGCTTTCATTTGATGCTGTTTGATTTGAAAAAACCCTTGCGCGTGGGCGACAGCGTGAATTTTGTGCTGACCTTTAAACTGGCCAATAAGAGCCTAGTCAAACAAAACGTCAAAGCCAGCGTTAAAGACGCCCCAGCAGCCGGCCATTAAAGCCCGCCACTCAATCCAGTCATTAAAGCCAACAGTGGCGTTGCATGGCCAGTCCATGCGCGCCATGGCTTCTAGCCAGTAGCCCATCCTCATGCCTCATGCCACCTAAGGCATACACCGGCAAGGGGTAATCCTTTATCAGATTGCTAAAGCCAGACCAACCCAATGTGTCGCCATCAGGGTGACTAGCGGTCGATTGCACGGGCGACAACAGCACGTAATCCATAGCCAATTGGGCCGCTTTGGCCAATTCTTTTGCATCATGGCAAGAAGCACCGCACAGCATGCCTGCCGGCTTAACTGACAATTGCATTAAATCTCGCGCAGTAAAATGCATACCGTGCGCCGGCCAATCGCCGCATGCGTATGGGCCGTGCGAGTTCAGCACGACCTTAGTCGCGTAAGGCGCTGTCATGGCCATGATACGCTCAAAAAACCGTGCAAATGCCGACGCCGTCAACTGCTTTTCACGCAATTGCAGCAGACCCAAACCTCCATCCAGCGCGCGCTGTAGGCCTTGAAAAAAAGCCTGTTCGCCCATTTCAGCGAGATTACTTATGGCATGCAATTGAGGCAGATTGAGCGCATGGATAATCGGTGCGTTGGCTGGTAACAAGGGTGACACGCTGACGGCTTTTGTTGACTGCCAACTGAGCTTTTGTCCTTCCATGCCTTGCGGATCACCCGACCAAGCCGCCACCACAAAAAAATGCAGTTGCACGGTTTTAGCTGCGCTGGCCAATTGGCCGTTGTCTAGGTATTTGGCTGGGTAGGCGTAGCGACGGGTTAGCCAGGGGTAGGCTTGCGTAACCGTGATGCCCAGTTCTTCTTGCAATTCGCGTTTTAGGGCTTGCTCGGGCGACTCGTTTTCTTCAATTTTGCCGCCGGGAAACTCCCAATAACCAGACCAGGGTTTGCCCAATGGCCGCTCGTTTAACAAAATCCAACCATCGGCTCGCTGTATCACGCCAACGGCCGCACGCGTCAAGCTGCCTGAGTCTAAACTCGCATCAGGAACGGTAGTCGGCATTGATTTTGACGTAGTCGTAAGAAAAGTCGCAAGTCCAGATCGTGCAACTTGCAGCGCCTCTAGCCAAATCCACGCGCACTAAAATCTCCGCTTCCTGCATGATGGCGGCGCCCTGCTCTTCTCTGTAAGCGCTTGCCCGGCCGCCTTTTTCTGCCACCAGCACGTCGCCCAAATAAAGCTTGAGTTGATTGACGTCGAGTTGGTCGACACCGGCATAACCGATGGCCGCCAAAATTCGGCCTAAATTTGGGTCAGATGCAAAAAACGCCGTTTTAATCAGAGGCGAATGGGCAATGGCATAAGCCACTTTACGGCACTCGGCTTCATCTTTGCCGCCGTCAATTTGCACCGTCATGAATTTGGTCGCGCCTTCGCCATCGCGCACGATGGCTTGCGCCAACTCTATCGCCACCTCGGTCATGGCATCGCGTAAGGCCAAAAAGTGCGGGCTGGTTTCGCTAATTTGCGCATGGCCGGCTTGTTGGCTGGCCAGCATAATCAAGCTGTCGTTGGTAGACGTATCGCCATCCACGGTGATGCAGTTAAAGGATTTATTGACGGCGTAATGAATGATGGCATCCAGCGCGGCTTGACTTACCACGGCATCGGTAGCGATGTAGCCCAGCATGGTCGCCATATTGGGGTGTATCATGCCCGAGCCTTTACTCATGCCGGTGATGGTCACGGCCTGGCCGCCTATCAGCAAGCGGCGAGACGTGGCCTTGGCCACGATGTCGGTGGTCATGATGGCTTCAGCCGCCGCTAACCAATTGTTTTCATTCAAATTAGCCAGCGCCGTCGGCAAGCCCGAGATCAGCTTATCCACTGGCAAAGGCTCTAAAATCACACCGGTTGAAAAGGGTAAAATTTGTTCGGCATTCAAGCCCAATAAACCGGCCAGGGCCGCGCAGCTTTGTTGGGCCGCTTGCATGCCCTGCCCGCCGGTACCCGCGTTCGCGCAACCGGTATTGACCAATAAGGCGCGTATACCTTGCTTGGCCGCCAGGTGCGATTTGCATAGCGTAACCGGGGCCGCACAAAATTGATTTTGCGTGAACACCCCCGATACCGCGCTGCCTTCGGCCAAGGTCATTACCAACAAGTCTTTGCGTTGCGCTTTACGTATGTGCGCCTCGGCATAACCTAATTTAACGCCGCGTACAGGCAATAAGGTGCTGGCTTGTGGGGCAGTTAATTTAACCGGCATGCTGGGGTTTCCTTGTTTTTTGAGGTGTATGAGGCTTAAGCGCGACGCCATGTCGTGCCTTGCGGGGTGTCTTCCAATACAATGCCGGCGGCCGTCAGTTCCTGGCGGATGCCATCGGCTAAGGCGAAGTTTTTCGCCTGCTTGGCCTCGGCCCGCGCCAAAATTTTGCTGGCGATCAACTCGGTCGTCAAACCATGTGCCTGGCCATTTTCAACAGCGGACGTGGTGTTAGCCGGCGCTTGCCCTTGCAAAAAGGCCGTGGCATCTTGTTGCAACAAACCCAAGACACCCGCCAAACTTTTTAGCAAAGCAGCGGTGGCCGCTGATTTGCTCTTATTCAATTCGTTAGCTAGGTCAAACAACACAGCCAACGCTTCCGGGGTATTGAAATCATCGTCCATGGCCAACTTGAAGCGAGCCGCATGCGGCTGTTGCCAGTCTATGCTGCAAGGCGGGACTGCATGGCCACGCAGCGAAGTGAACAAGCGCGTCAAAGCCAATTTGGCATCGTCTAAATGCTGATCGGAATAGTTAAGTGGGCTACGGTAGTGAGCGCGCAAAATAAAGAAACGCACCACCTCGGCATCGTACTGTTGCAACACCGTGCGTATGGTAAAAAAGTTGCCCAAGGACTTGGACATCTTTTCATCGTCCACCCGCACAAAGCCATTATGCATCCAATAATTGACCATTTGGCAGGGCTGGCCGTCGTGGCTGTGGGCCGCTTCCGATTGGGCAATTTCGTTTTCGTGGTGCGGAAACTGCAAATCTTGCCCGCCGCCGTGTATGTCAAAACGCTCGCCTAAATGGTGGGCGCTCATGGCGGAACATTCTATGTGCCAACCGGGTCGACCGCGGCCACCATTGGGCCCGCCAAAAGGCGATGGCCAACTGGGCTCATTAGGTTTAACCGATTTCCATAAGACAAAATCCATGGGGTCTTTTTTGTGCGTATCGACTTCCACGCGCTCACCGGCACGCAAGTCCTCTAAGGATTTGCCGGACAATTTTCCGTATCCGGCAAACTGATTGACCGAGTAAAACACGTCGCCGTTGTCGGCCACGTAGGCATAGCCCTTCTCGATCAAGCTGGCAATCATGTTGACCATGCCCTCGACAAAATCGGTGGCCTTGGGCTCGATGTCGGGTTTAATCACAGATAAGCTGGCCGCATCCTGATCCATGGCATCAATAAAGCGCTGGGTTAGCTGGCCTATGCTCTCTTGATTTTCATTAGCGCGTTTAATAATTTTGTCATCGATATCGGTGATATTACGCACGTACTTAAGCTCGTAGCCGCTGGCCCGAAGCCAACGGCCGACCATGTCAAACACTACCATCACCCTAGCATGGCCAAGGTGGCAGTAATCGTAAACCGTCATACCACAGACATACATGCTCACTTTGCCCGCTACGATAGGGGTAAAAACTTGCTTTTCACGAGCCAGGGTGTTGTAGATTTTCAGCATAAACGGTGATGAGTGGGACTGGATTAGGTAAATTGAACGAAATATATAGCAATAAAGCCGATAGAGCTATTGGATGTTAGCTAGGCTGTTGATAGAATTACACTTTGTTAGTTAACTAAAAAAAGTATATCACAATGAACAAATTTATTTCCTTGCTAAATGCCTCTATTGCTAAGCTTGCCGTGATTTTATCACTCAGCTTATGCAGCGCATACGCTCAAGCCGATGAGCTAAAAGACATTTCCCAAATGGCCGACCAAGGTCAAACAGCGGCCGCCATTGATAAGCTCAACGTTTACATCAATAACAACCCAAAAAATGCCCAAGCCCTGTTCATGAAAGGCGTGATGTTGGCTGAGCAAGGTCGCCGTGATGAAGCCATTAAGGTGTTTACGGATGTGACGGAAAAATTCCCCAACTTACCTGAACCTTACAACAACCTAGCGGTGTTGTATGCCGATCAAGGTCAGTTTGATAAGGCCAGAAAATCCTTGGAAACCGCCATTAAAACCCATCCTAGCTACGCTACTGCCCATGAAAACTTAGGCGACATTTATGCCCGCATGGCCTCCGAAGCGTACGACAAAGCCTTGCAGTTGGACACCAGCAACACCCGTGCCCAAGGCAAGCTGTCCTTGATCAAAGATTTGTTCGGCACCGGCAACAAAACCACTGTTGCCGCGAAAGAACCGGCTAAAGCCGTCGCCGATGCCAAAAAATCGGACAGCGTTAGCAAAAAAGCCGTCAGCGAAGTGGCTAACAGCGCAGCTACTAACAGCGCAGCTACTAGCAGCACGCCAGCCAAAGGCGCCGAAGAAGAATTAAGCGCCGCGGTGAATAACTGGGCGCAAGCTTGGTCAGCCAAAGATTTGGATCGTTACTTTGCTAGCTACGGTGCTAGCTTCCAACCGGCTAAAGGCCAAAGCCGCAAAGCCTGGGAAGAGCAACGTAAAGAGCGCATTAACAAACCGTCTAAAATCAGCGTCAGCCTATCCAAAATCAACATCAGTGTAGCCGACAGCAACAACGCTAGAGTGCGCTTTAAACAAAGCTACCGTGCCGATGGCAAACCCATACACACGACCAAAACACTGATCATGAAAAAAGAAGGCGACAACTGGTACATCCAACAAGAGAATGCCAGCAACTAGCTGACGGCATAACGACGCGGATCAGTACGGCTTGATGTCACTTTTTAGGGCTAGGCATTCATAGATGCATTTGAATAAAAGTTTAACCTACGCACTGTTAACGGCGATTACCTTGATGCCATGGAATGCCACGGCAATCAATAGCGAAAGCCTAGGCAATTTGTTTCAAGCCAAACAAAATGGCTTAGGCAATTTAGCCGAAACCCTGCTCGCCAAGAGCTTGTTGGAAATCACCCAAGGTAAAAATGATCAAGCGCTCAACACCGTCGACGAGCTGATTAAAACCATCCCAAATTTTAAATTGGCTTACTTGGTGCGCGGTGACTTACTCATGGCACAAGCGCAGCAATTGCAAGGCTTTGGTGGTAATGACAGCAACCAAACCGAAGCCATCAAGGACTTGCAAGACGAGGCTCGCGTGCGTATCGAGCATTACTTGTCCAAACAAAACACCGACAGCATGCCCAATTTGCTGCTGGCACCCAATGATCAGCAAGGCCACGTCATTGTGGTCGATACCGACAAATCGCGCTTATACCTATACAAAAACAACGGCAGCAGCTTAAGTTACGTCAAGGACTACTACGTCACCATAGGTAAAAATGGCGTCGATAAAAAAACCGAGGGCGACAAACGCACACCCATAGGCGTGTATTTTGCCAAAGCTAAACTGACCCAACCGCTAGCCGACATGTACGGCGATGGCGCCTACCCGCTAAACTACCCGAACGAGTGGGACCAACGCCATAACCGCAGTGGCTCTGGCATTTGGCTGCACGGCACCCCAAGTGACACCTACAGTCGACCACCGCGCTCCAGCGACGGCTGCGTGGTATTAAATAATCAAGATCTAAAAAGCTTAGCGCCGATACTGCAAACCGGCAAAACGCCCATCATCATTGCCAACAATTTAAGCTGGTCTGCTAACGACAGCGGCGACACAGAAAAACAAAGTTTGCAAGCCGCCATGGACGCTTGGCTAAATGACTGGCGTTCACAAGACACCGATCAATACTTAAGCCACTACTCCAGCGCGTTTAACAACAACGGCATCAATTATCAACAATGGTCAGCGCACAAATACCGCGTGCAGGCCAACAAGCCCGAGATCAGCATTGCCCTCTCCAACGTCAGCATGTTTGCTTACCCAGACAGCAAGCAAAAATTAGTCGTGGTGGATTTCACCCAGGATTTTAAAAGCCCACACCTAAGCAACAAAATGCAAAAACGCCAATATTGGCTATTGGAAGACGGCAACTGGAAAATCATTTCCGAAGGCGCTGCCTAATACTGGCTTTGCCTGCTTTTTTAGCCCCTTCTAAACCACACCTTAGCTTAAGTGATTTCATTTTTAAGGATGACCATGCCTCAACTACGTTTTGTCTTGTTAGCCGCTTCACTCGTTTTTAGCCTATGCCTTAGCACCCCGCTATTGGCCGCCAACCCGCTGGTCACCGTTGAAACCAACCGTGGCGACTTTGTGGTGGAACTCTACCCAGAAAAAGCCCCTAAAACCGTGGCCAACTTCATGCAATACGTGGACTCAGGTTATTACAAAGAAACCATTTTTCACCGCGTAATCAATCGCTTCATGATACAAGGCGGTGGCTTTAACGCGGACATGACGGAAAAACCCAGCCTAGCGCCCATCGTCAACGAAGCAGCGAACGGCCTTAAAAACGAGCCGGGCACCCTAGCCATGGCTAGAACCAGCGACCCCGATTCCGCCACCTCGCAATTCTTCATCAACTTAGAAAACAACGTGCCGCTCAACTACCAAGGCAACGATCCCGAACTCATCGGCTACTGCGTGTTCGGCCGCGTGCTAAAAGGCATGGACGTGGTGCGAGACATTGGCGCTTCACCGACCATGAACGTTGGACCCTATTACGACGTACCGAAATCCACGGTACGCATACTGGCTATCAAACGCAACAGCAAACCGCTGTAGGCTTGACTGGCACAACTGCACTTTTTTTACGACACTTTATTAAGGACACATTGTGGTTAAACTACTTACCAATTTTGGCGAAATTACCTTAGAACTTAACGCAGAAAAGGCCCCGATTACCGTGGCCAACTTTTTGCAATACGTGGACAGCGGTTTTTATAACGGCACCATTTTTCACCGCGTCATCAATGGCTTCATGATACAAGGCGGCGGTTTTGACGGCAAAATGCAACAAAAAGCCTCGGCCGATGAAATTAAAAATGAAGCCGACAACGGCTTAGCCAACGACATTTACACCATCGCCATGGCGCGCACCTCAGCGCCACACTCTGCCAGCAACCAATTCTTCATTAACGTCGGCAACAACGACTTCTTGAACTACACCGCACCTAACAGCAGCGGCTGGGGCTATTGCGTGTTTGGTAAAGTGACGGCCGGCATGGACGTCGTGGATAAAATCAAGAAAGTGGCCACCACCACCCGCAACGGTCACCAAGACGTGCCGGTAGAAAACGTCATCATTGAAAGTGCTACCCGCTGTTAATCGCAAGCTGGCCTAAATGAAGCAAACCGGGGATCAATACGCTGCAAATCAGGCAGACCTATTTATCTCCGACTTGCACTTATGCGCCAGTCGCCCGCATATCACCCAAGCTTTCCTTACCTTTCTCAACAGCACAGCCAAGCAGGCGCGTGCTTTATACCTGCTGGGTGACGTTTTTGAATACTGGGCTGGCGATGATGACTTGCTCAGCCAGCAAGACGTGGTTGATGGGCTGCGCGACCTAGCCGACTCCGGCGTGGCGGTCTATTTGATGCACGGCAACCGCGATTTTTTAATCGGCGATGCCTTTTGTGCGGCGGCGAAATTGAAGTTGTTGCCCGACCCATGCGTGATAGACCTGCATGGCGTGCGCACGCTAATTAGCCACGGTGATGCCCTTTGCAGCGACGACCTGGACTACCAAGCGTTTAGATTAAAAGTGCGGGATAAAAATTGGCAAACGGCTTTTTTACAGCGCAGCTTAACAGACAGAAAAGAACAGATCGCCGCCATGCGTGCGCGCAGTGAGCTAGAAAAATCGCATAAAGCCAGTGACATCATGGACATCAACCCGCAGACGCTGAATCAGTTATTGCGAGACCACGAATACCCGGAACGGGTTATACATGGCCACACCCACCGACCCATGCAGCACGATTTAAGCTTAGACGGTCACGCCATCACGCGCTGGGTGTTAGCCGATTGGTACGAACAAGGCAGCTACTTAATTAGCGATGCTAGCGGCTGCCACTACCAACCCATCAGCCCAACTTAAGCGCGCAAACTTATGCGCGCATTTCTGCCGCACGAACACTGGCGGCCAATTTATCCAACACGCCGTTGATGTATTTGTGGCCATCGATGCCACCGTATATCTTGGCTAATTCCACGCCTTCGTTAATCACCACGCGGTAAGGAATGCTCAGATCAAACATCAATTCGCAAGCGGATATGCGCAAAATAGCGTGTTCAATCGGGCTTAATTCGCTGATTTTTCTATCAACGAAATCGGCCATCTTGGCGTCCAACTCAGCCATGTGTTCGTTAACCGATTCCAACAAGGATTTAAAATAGGCCTCATCGGCTTTGTTGTAATCCGGGTCTTCCGCCATGTCTTTGTAAACCGCGCTGGCCGTTGAGGCATTCAACATACCGCGATAGACGGCTTTAAGGACCAATTCACGGGATTTGCGTCGATTTCTACTGCCGCCGGACTTAGAACCGCTGGATTTAGCGCTGCTGGATTTAGAGCCAGTCGATTTAACCGTGGATTTGACTGCTGTTTTTTTGCCAGCGGCTTTGCCCACCGCCAAAGTGGTTAACGGGGCCTTGCTGTTGTCATTGATGCTGCTGGTCATCACAGTGCTCGAATCAAATTAGCCATCTCAACCGCCACTTGTGCAGCTTCCGCACCTTTGACATGCATGCGGGCAATCGCCTGATCGTCGTCTTCCGTGGTTAACACGGCATTGGCAACGGGAATGCCGGTGTTGAATTGCACCTCTAAAATGCCGCGTGCCGATTCATTGGATACGACTTCAAAATGGTAGGTTTCGCCACGGATAATTGCCCCCAAGGCGACCAAGGCATCGAATTTTTCACTGATGGCCATGTGCTGCAAGGCCAATGGCGTTTCCAGTGCACCGGGCACCGTGATCACGGTAATGGCATCGCTCGCCACACCCAATTTCTGTAACTCGGTGGTGCACGCGCTCAGCAAGCCATCGCCTATGTCACTGTTGAATCGAGACAGCACCACGCCTATCTGCAGACCGGTACCATCTAAATTTTTTTCAATTTCCCTCACGGCATACCCTTTAATCACAAGACTTATTAAATAGGCCGCTATTTTACCGCATATTGGCCACCGACCTTAATGAAATAAGATCCAGGCCTTCTGCACCGTGCTCCATACGCCGTAACTGATAGGCACCAACACCAAGGCCCAAGCGATGGCAACCTTATAGGAAGCGCCGGCCTTAGCCGCGACCGCCTTAGCCTTGGTGGCTTTGGCTGGCGCCGCTTTTTCATGGGCCAATTGCCGCTCGGCTGCTAACTCGGCATCGCTCATGGTGTATTTGGCGGCCACCGGTGTCACCAATAAATTAGCGATAAAGCCCACCACCATCATGCCGGCCAACACCATAAAGATAGGCGCGTAGATTTGATCAAACGGCACGTTCGCTTCCAAGCGCGTGTCATGCATGTAATTCACCACCACCGGACCTAAAATACCGGCAGTGGACCATGCCGTTAGCAAACGACCGTGTATGGCGCCAACAAACTGCGTGCCGAACATGTCGGCCAAATAGGCGGGGATGGTAGCGAACCCACCGCCATACATGGAGGCAATCACGCAAAAGATAGCAGCAAACATGGCCAAGGATTTAAAGCCAGCCACGTAACTGGCAGTGCAATACATGATGGCGCCCAGCACAAAGAAGATCGTGTAAGTGCGCTTTCTACCCAATTTATCCGAAGACGTTGCCCAAGCAAAACGGCCAAAAATATTAAACAAGGAAATTAAGCCGACGAAGCCTGCCCCTACTGCGGCGGCCGCGACCGTCAAGTCGGCATCCAGCTTGATGTCGGCGTAGCTTAAATGCGGCGCCCCCACTAGCGCACCACCAAAGGTTTCTTGCAACATCGGCGCCGCAGCGCCTATCAAGCCGATACCGGCTGACACGTTCATACACAACACCAACCACAGCAACCAAAACTGCGGGGTTTTATGCGCATTTTTTAAGTGCACGTGGCCACTTGCGATCATGGCATTGGCTTTTTTGTTGGTGGCTGGCTGCCAATTAGCCGGCTGCCAACCGCTAGGCGGCACGCGGTAACCCAATGCGCCCCACAGCATAAAGACAAAATAAATAGCGGCCAAAGCGACAAAAGTTTGCCACACGCCAACGCTGCCATCCGCGGCAAAATACGCCATCAATTTGGTCGCCAAGGGCGATCCTATCATGGCGCCGCCGCCAAAGCCCATGATGGCCATGCCGGTTGCCATGCCGCGTCTATCCGGGAACCATTTAATCAAGGTTGAGACCGGGGAAATGTAGCCCAGACCTAAGCCTATGCCGCCTATCACCCCGCTGCCTAACCACATCAACCACAGTTGGTGTATGTATATGCCGTAAGCCGAAATCAGCAAACCGCCGCACCATAGCAGCATGGACACCAAGCCGGCTTTGCGTGGTCCGGCTCGTTCTAGCCAACCGCCCCAAAGGGCTGCCGAGCAACCAAGCAAGACAAAGAACAAGGTAAACATCCAGCCCAAATCAAACTGCGTCCAATTGCAATCGGTAGCAAACAAAGCCTTAGCCGTGCCGGCTAATTTATCCGCGAAGGTAGCCGCTCCGGCCGCACAAGCGGCAACCGGCGCACCATCTGCGCCTTTTAAGGCGCTGCCCAACGGCTTCCAAAACACACTAAAACCGTAGCCCATGCCTATGGATAAATGCACTGCTAACGCGGCCGGCGGTACTAACCAGCGATTAAAATCGGCTTTGGCTACGGTGTTTTCTTTGGATAAAAAGTTGGCCATACAGTCCTCTTCGTTTATTTTTTATATGTTATAAAAACAGCAATATGTTACATAGTGTAACAAATACACCAGCAAATCAAAAAATTTGCCCATTTACTTGGGCTAGCATTTAATATCTGTCATAAATAGTTCATATATAAGTCATAAACTGGCGGTCATGAATACTAGCCTAAACCCATACAGCTTAGCTAAGGATGCACTATGCCAGCCAATATATTAGTCGTTGAAGACGAACCGGCCATACAAGAATTACTTGCGCTTAACATTACCCAAGCCGGGCACAATGCCATACGCGCACTCAGCGTTGAGATTGCGCAAAATTTAATGCGTGAAACCATACCGGATTTAATATTATTGGACTGGATGTTACCCGGCATGAACGGCTTGGAATTTGCGCGTCATTTAAAATCCGACCCACAAACAAAATCCATCCCCATCATCATGCTCACTGCCAGGGGCGACGAGTACGATAAAGTGCGCGGCCTAGAAGTGGGCGCCGACGATTACGTCACCAAGCCGTTTAGCCCGCGTGAATTAAACGCCCGAATTAAAGCCGTGTTACGCCGCCGTGCCCCACAAATGACCGACGACCCAATAGAAGTCAGCGGCTTGCATTTAGACCCAAGCACGCACCGGGTCAGTGGCAATCAGAAAAATATTGATTTGGGTCCAACCGAATTCAGGTTGCTGCATTTCTTTATGACCAATGCCGAACGCGTGCATACCCGCAGCCAACTCTTGGATAAAGTCTGGGGGGATCGCGTGTTTGTTGAAGACCGTACCGTGGACGTACACATACGGCGCTTACGCAATGCCTTGACCGTGTCCGGCCACGAAGACCTAATCCAAACGGTGCGCGGTGCTGGCTACCGTTTTTCCATCAATCACGACTAATTTATCCCTGGCCCGCTTGCAGCCAGCGGGCCGATAAAACATTTTTCGGCGCTGCATTTCCTCGCTATAATCGCTTAAGTCTATTTACTGAAAAATCACTTGTGCAAAATATTCGTAGGAAAGCCGGCTCATTTATTTTTGCACTGTTACTTATCAGCCTTTTTGTTTGGTTGATCAGCAGCGCCACCACGGCTTTATTGGTTTTTTCTGGCGGCTTACTGCTCTACCTGGCCAACCACATTTTTTGGCTCAACCAACTGCAAACCTGGTTTAAAAAACCCGACTTAAAAACCATCCCCGATGGCTACGGTTTATGGGAAGGTTTATTCAATCTATTACTCAAGTACGAACGCACCAATAAGTACAACCAAACACAACTTAACGCGTCTTTAGAGCGCTTCAATTTAGCCACCAGCGCCATGCCAGATGGTCTGGTTATTCTAGGTGCCAGCAACGAAATTGAGTGGTGTACTGCCAATGCTGAAAAACAATTGGGCTTGGATTTAAGCACCGATAAAAACCTACCAGTGGTGAATTTAATTCGCGACAGCGGCTTCATTGCTTATTTGTACAACGAAAAATACGACGAGCCATTTAAACTTAAATCGTGGCGCAATCCTGAGTTGGTGCTGGATATCCAACTCATAGCCATGGCCAACAATCAAAAATTATTAATCAGCCGTGACATGACCCAACTGGAAAAAGTCGATGTCATGCGGCGGGATTTTATTGCCAACGTCTCACACGAATTGCGCACCCCGCTGACTGTGGTGGGCGGCTTTTTAGAAACGCTAGGCGACATGGAAGGGGCGGTACCACCTAGCTTGCAAGGCTACTTTGCCATGATGGAAGAACAAACCGTGCGCATGCGCCGCATCATAGAAGACTTGCTGACCTTGTCCACCATAGAGAGCAACACAGGCAGCCCAGACAACAGTGAAATCGACATGGCCAGCTTGTTAAAATCCGTGCAAAACGACGCCATAGGCTTAAGCCAAGGCTTAAACAAAGCCAGCCATCGCATCCTGCTAGAAGCCGATGCCACGCTTAACCTAAAGGGTTCCATGGACGAATTACGCAGCGTATTTAGCAATTTAGTGAGCAACGCCATACGCTACACACCGGTCGACCCGGCTAAAGGCCACGGCGACATTACCATCACTTGGCAAATGCGGAACAAGCAACCGGTGTTTGCCGTGCGCGATACCGGCATAGGCATAGAGTCGCAGCACATAGAACGCCTGACCGAACGCTTTTACCGAGTGGACAAGAGTCGCAGCCGCGAAACCGGTGGCACCGGCTTGGGCCTATCCATCGTCAAGCACATCTTGATACGCCATCAGGCCAAATTGGACATCAGCAGTGAATTTGGCGTGGGCAGTACCTTTAGCGTCATCTTCCCTAAATCCCGTGGGGTGCAAAAAACGTGAGACCGCACTTCGGCCGCGTCCTGCTGTTGTGCTGCATGCTGGCCGAGCTTAGTGCTTGCACGCTCAATAGCCCAGTCGACCGTAAAGCCATACCGGAGCGCAGCGACCGCAGCTCAGGCAGTCAGTTAGCTAAAACGGATTTTGATCGCATGGCGGATGTGGAAATATCGGAAAACATCCAAAGCCTGCGCACCTTGATGATTAAGCTGTACAAGCGCAACCCGCACGAATTGGCGAAAAGCACCTCGGACAATGCGGAAAAAATGACGACTTGGGTGATAGACGGTGAGCAACAGCACCATTACCAATTCAAAGAAATAGACAACAAACAAGGCACGGATGCTATCTTTTTGGCCTTCCAGCCTGATTACGCTGGCGACCGGGTGCTGCCCTTTATCGTTGGCCTGCAGACCATGCTCTTGCAAGCGCACGGTGGCAAACGCGACTTTTACATCAACGACACGCTCAACCCACAGTTTATTTACAACGTCGCCCGCAACATAGAAATCGCTGCCTGGAAACTGGCCAATGCCAGAGACGAAAAAGGCAAACTGTATTTGCTGAGCAATGAGATCAACGACAAAGACAAAAACCTAAGTTTCGAGCGCGAGTTTGGCAAGATGATAGGCCGCACGGATTTATATGCCGTGGCCCTATCGGAAAAATCCGAACGCATGATATCGCGCGTCATGCAAAATTTAGCCACGGCAATATTTCTGCCCTTCCTGCCTTAAACTTAAGGCAGCCAGCCTTAAAGCAATACTTTTTCTATGCCGCCTTGGTTAACCTTCGCCACATACTCCTGCATCCAATCCGGCCCTAGCAAATGCTTGGCCATCTCCACCACGATGTAATCGGCTTCTATGCCGGTATCCTCACCGTAACGTGCTAAGCCTTGCAAGCAACTTGGGCAAGAAGTCAGAATTTTTACTTTTTGCTCAGGCGCACCCACGGTTAAGCCCAGCTTGCCCATGCCTTTTTCCAATTCCTCTTGCTTGCGCATTTTGACTTGGGTAGCGATGTCCGGTCTAGCCACGGCAAAGGTACCGCTTTCACCACAGCAACGGTCATTCAAGGCCACCTCGGTGCCCATTAAGGCATTCGTCACTTCCAATGGCTTATAGGTTTTCATCGGCGTATGACAGGGATCGTGGTACATGTATTTGGTACCGGTGATGCCAGTTAATTTCAGGTCCTTCTCCATCAAATACTCGTGGATGTCCAATAAGCGGCAACCAGGGAATATGCTTTCAAACTGGTATTTTTGCAATTGGTCCATGCAGGTGCCGCAGGACACGATCACGGTCTTAATGTCCAAGTAATTCAGCGTGTTGGCTAAGCGGTGGAATAACACCCGGTTTTCCGTGGTGATGGCCTGGCCTTTATCGTGATTGCCGCTGGCGGTTTGCGGGTAACCGCAACACAAATAACCGGGTGGCAACACGGTGATGGCACCGACTTCGTACAACATCGCTTGGGTAGCCAGACCGACGTTGGAGAACAAGCGCTCCGAGCCGCAGCCAGGGAAATAGAACACCGCTTCCGAATCTTCGGTGACTTTGGCTGGGTTGCGTATAACCGGTATCATGCGGTCGTCTTCTATGCCCAGCAAGGCACGCGAGGTCTTAGTCGGCATTTTCTTAGGCATGGGCCGGTTGATGAAATGCACCACTTGCGCTTTTATTTCCGGCTTGCCAACGGTGGCAGGCGGCCTAACTTTGTCTTTCAACAAATGGAATTTTTTCGCGATACTGTGGGCAAAACTCTGCGCGCGGTAACCTATGGTCACCATAAAGGTACGCATCAATTTAATGGTGGCCGGGTCTTTGGCGTTCAAAAACGCCATGCCCAATGCCGTGCCTGGGTTAAATTGTTTTTTGCCTTGCTCACGCAAGAAGTTTCGCATGGCTACCGACACGTCTCCGAAATCGATGTCGACCGGGCATGGGTTTAAGCAGCGATGGCATACCGTGCAATGGTCGGCCACGTCGTTAAATTCATCAAAATGCTTAAGCGAGATGCCGCGCCTTGTTTGCTCTTCGTACAAAAAGGCTTCGATCAGCAAGGATGTGCCTAAAATCTTATTGCGTGGGCTATACAAGAGATTGGCGCGCGGCACGTGTGTGCTGCACACCGGCTTGCATTTACCGCAGCGTAAGCAATCGCTGATGGAATCGGCGATCTCACCTATGGCCGATTGCTCCATGATGATGGATTCTTGCTCTAGCAAACCAAAACTTGGCGTGTAGGCATTGTCCAGGCCGGAACCGGCCATCAACTTACCTTTATTAAAGTGGCCATTGGGGTCGACTTTTTGTTTGTAGGCGCCAAAAGCACTGATGGTGGAGTCTTCCAAAAACTCCATTTTGGTGATGCCTATGCCGTGCTCACCAGAGATAACGCCATCCAATGCCTTAGCCAAAGCCATCACGCGGGCTACCGCTTCATGGGCCACGCGCATCATTTGGTAATCGTCGGAGTTAACCGGGATGTTGGTATGCACGTTACCGTCACCGGCATGCATGTGCAAGGCAATAAACACCCGTGATTTCAACACGCTTTTATGAATTTCATCGCAACGGTTTAGTATTTTTTGGTATTCACGACCAGCAAAAATGTCGGCCATGGGTCGCTTGATGTCGCGTTTCCATGAAATGCGCAAATCATACGATTGCACCGCACGGAAGACGTTTTCGTATTGATTAAGCGTGTCGCCTAGGCTGCCTAGCACGCTCACAGGCTGGTCTAAACTTTGCAATATCAAGCGCCAATGGGCACGCAATTCACGCAACAACTGCAAGGCGATGCCTTGTTTAGCCAAGACCATCTGGCCATCGGCATTGCCGTCTTCATCGGCCTGCAAAGGCAAATCGCCTTGCATGAATTCTTCTAGGGCGTCGAGCAATTGCAATTTATTGTTTATCGATAATTCGATGTTAATACGTTCTATGCCGTCTGAGTAATCGCCCAAACGCGGCAAGGGAATGACCACGTCTTCGTTAATTTTGAAGGCGTTGGTGTGTTTGGCAATGGCAGCAGTGCGCGCCCTATCCAACCAGAATTTTTTGCGGGCTTCGGGCGACACGGCGACAAAGCCTTCACCGTTGCGTGCGTTACACAAACGCACGATGTGCGAGGCGGCTTCACCGACGGCGTTTTCATCGTCCGAGGCAATGTCGGCAATCAAGACCATTTTTGGCCGTTGCTGACGCGCCGCTTTGGTGGCGTAACCCACCGCTTTGATGTAACGCTCGTCCATGTGCTCTAGACCGGCCATCAAGACCAAGGGGTCTTTTTTGGCGGTGGCATCCAGGTAATCTTTAATTTCCACGATGGCCGGCACGGCATTGGAGACGTTGCCAAAAAACTCCAAGGCTACCGTGCGCACGTGTTTAGGCATGCGATGCAAGATAAAGGTGGCGCTGGTAATTAAGCCATCGCAACCTTCTTTTTGAATGCCAGGTAATCCGGATAAAAATTTATCGGTCACGTCTTTACCCAAGCCGGTTTTACGGAAACTAGGACCGGCAATTTCCAGCATTTCTGGCTCGCCTAACAAAGTCTTCATGTCCTCGGCATAACGGCTGACTTTAAATCGCGCCACCGCCACATCGTGTATCTTGCCCAAATTGTGGTCCAAACGCTGCACTTCCATCCACTGCGCGTCTGGCGTTACCATGCGCCATGAGGCCAGGTTATCCAAGGCGGTGCCCCATAGCACGGCTTTTTTACCGCCGGCGTTCATCGCCACGTTACCGCCTATGCAACTGGCGTCGGCGCTGGTTGGGTCGCAGGCAAACTCAAGGCCGGCATCGCTGGCCGCCTCCATGGCACGGCGCGTCACCACGCCGGCGCCGCATTCTATGGTCGCGACCTGTCTGGCCACACCCGGCAAGGTGCGCATTTGCACGCCGCCGTGCTGGTCTAATTTTTCGGTATTGATCACTGCCGACATAGGCGTCAATGGAATGGCGCCACCGGTGTAACCGGTACCACCGCCGCGCGGAATCACGGTTAAGCCTAACTCTATGCAAGCGCGCACCAAGGCGGCGATTTCTTTTTCACTGTCTGGGCTTAACACCACAAACGGGTATTCCACACGCCAGTCGGTGGCGTCGGTCACGTGCGACACGCGTGCCAAACCATCAAACTGCACGTTGTCTTTACGGGTGATTTTGCTTAATTTGCTTAAGGCTTTTTTACGCAAATCGTAAGTTTGGCGGAAGTCTTCGGCGAATTTGGCGATGGCTTTTTGCGCGGCCTGCACCATTTTTTGTACGCTGGCATTGGCTTTACCGCCGGCATTGCGTTCTTCTATGGCAGCGATACGGTGTTTAAGCGCATCAATCAAGGCCTTACGGCGCTTGGGGTTTTCCAACAAATCGTCTTGCAAATACGGGTTGCGTGACACCACCCACAAATCGCCCAAGACCTCAAACAGCATGCGCGCACTGCGACCGGTTTTGCGCTGACTGCGTAAGTCATTTAAGGTATCCCATATCTCTTCACCGAGAAAGCGTATGACGATTTCGCGGTCAGAAAAAGACGTGTAGTTGTAGGGGATTTCTCGTAAGCGTTGGTTTGCTTGCGGTTCGACTTGCTCAATATGGCTAGGTAGGGGTGCGTTCATTGGCTTTTATGATAAATAGCTTGGCTATTAAAAAATGCATTATAACATGTTGAATCACGGCAAATAAGCGTAAGCGTTACATGGGTATTGGCCATTTATCTGCTTAGCTCGACCATGCATAGACAGGCCACATTAAATAAAAATCCGTTAGACTAAGCATATGCCTGCCTATTTTAAAAAAATCAGCCTTGCCTTGATTGCCACCCTGCTTATTGGCTGGGGCGCCTGGCACACTTACCAGAACCAATCTGCTCCTGCCGTTAGCTTCACTACCTTAAGCGGCAAAAAAATCGCCATGGCTGACTTAAAAGGCCGCGTAGTACTGGTGCATTTTTGGTCCATCAACTGCCTAAGTTGCCTAAAAGAAATGCCGGCATTAATTGACTTTTACCAGCGCCACCATGGCCAAGGTTTTGAATTGATTGCGGTCGCCATGGCCTATGACCCGCCGGCTCAAGTGCTGAACTACGCTAGCCAAAAAAAGCTGCCCTTCCCGGTTATGCACGATGGCTATGGCGAAATGAGTAGCGCCTTTGGGCAAGTGAAGGTCACGCCCAGTCATTTTGTCTACGGCAAGCAAGGCCAGCGTTTACAAAGTACAATAGGGCCATTGGATTTAAACGCTTTGGCTAAACTATTAAGCCGTGAATTGGCCAAGCCAGATTAAATAAGGAAGAGGAATTAACGATGTTATGGGTTAAAGCATTTCACATCATTTTTGTCACCAGCTGGTTTGCCGGCTTATTTTACTTACCCAGGCTCTTGGTCAATCACGCCATGGTGCAAGACAGCGCCAGTTCAGACAGATTAAAAATGATGGAACACAAGCTCTACCGCTTCATGTTGCCTTTGGCCGTCTTGGCTCTAGGCTTTGGCCTGTGGTTATGGCTAGGTTACGGCATAGGCGGCCGTTGGATGCACCCCAAATTAAGCTTAGTGGTCGTGCTAATAGGCTACCACTGGTATTGCGGTAAATTAATCAATGACTTCAAGCACGATCGCAACACCCGCAGCCATGTTTGGTACCGCTGGTTTAATGAACTGCCGGTCATCGTGCTGACCTTGATCGTCATTTTGGTTGTGGTTAAACCGTTTTAATTCGCCACCAGCCTTGCGCACCATGGACGACCTCAACTCTGCCGAGCAATTAGCCCAGCTAACGCAACGGGGCAAAACGCCCAGCGAGCGATTGCTTAGCTTATTTGATGCCTTACGCGATGCACCAAGTTCCGTTCAGATGGCCACGTCGATAGCGGACAACGCCGCCCTGCTGGCTTTTTGCACCAAGCAAGCCAGCGCATTGGGCGCCAACCAACCGCGCATGCTGGCCGAGCACATTCTACTGATTGCCATCAATGCCAACCTGCAAAGCGAGCAACAAGCCCGTTTGGATTGCTTGAAGCACGGCAAAAAAGCCGCCCTAGCATTGATATTGGCGCAGACGCAAAACCAGCCCGGTCGATTAAATTGGCTGTGGTCCAAGCCGGCTTTTTATGGATTGTCCGTCGGCTGCCTGTTAGCCGTCTCAATCGGTTTTGGCCTTGATATAGCCAAGCACCCACTAAACATCAGCGAACAAACCGAAGTCACTTTAAGCGCCAAAGACGCCAGTCTGCTCTACGCAAAATACGAACAAATGCGCCAAGGCACATGCCAATACCCGGAAGCATTGCAGATTCCAGATCAAGATAAAGCGGTGTATTTAGAAAATGTGGTGGGCGGAAAACTGCCTACCAATTTGAAAGATTTAGCGATTGCCAACCGCTATTTAGAAAAAGTACGCTGCAATTTCACCCCCATGCTGATGGCCAACTCCACCAGTTAAGGGCAAATAATCGTTGCAGGCTTTATATACAGATTAGTATAATCCACCCATGTCCACGCTACGCGATAAAATACTGGCCACCGCCACCAATCTATTCCAAACCCAAGGCATCAATTCCACCGGGGTAGATAACATCGTGGCTGAGGCGGGCACCACCAAAATGACTTTGTATAAATACTTTCGCAGTAAAGAGTTATTGATCCTGGAAGTGCTCACACAAAGCCAACAGCAATTTCAATCTTGGCTCAACAGCAAGCTCGACAGCCAAACCCAGCAGCCGGCGGAAAAAATACAAAGGCTGTTCGATTGCATAGAAGAATGGGTTAGCTCGCCCGATTTCAATGGCATGGGCTTCATCAAAGCCGCGGCCGAATTTCCCAGCGAAGCCAACCCGGTTCACCAATTGTCCGCCGAGCAATCCAAGCAATTTAGATTGTACATACGCAGCCTAGCCGCGCAGGCTAACATTAAGGACGCCGACGGCCTCGCCCTGCAATTGTCTTTGCTGTTTGAGGGAGCCGTGCAAGCCGAACAAATGCAACGCGGTTCAGGCGCCATGCAGTACGCCAAAAAAGCCGCCAAAATTCTCATCGACGGCAGCCTAGCCGAATAAGCCCGATCTTAGCGCTTGCTAGCTGGGCGCAAAAAATAAGATAATGGCTTTTTAATCTCAGCCCCACACCCCATGCACACCCTTATTTGCGGCTCACTAGCCTTTGACACCATCATGGTGTTTCAAGATAAATTCAAAAACCACATTTTGCCAGACAAAATTCACGCCCTAAGTGTGGCGTTTTACGTGCCGGAAATGCGCCGCGAATTTGGTGGCACTGCCGGCAACATCGCTTACAACCTGCAATTGCTCGATGGCAATCCGCTCATCATGGCGACCGTGGGCGACGATTTTGCACCTTACCAAAGCTGGCTCACGCAGCACAAATTAGCCAGCACCCACATTAAAACCGTGGCCGGCACCTTCACCGCGCAAGCCTTTATTACCACCGATACCGACGACAACCAAATTACCGCTTTTCACCCAGGCGCCATGGTGGCCTCGCATGAAAACAGCGTGAACGACGCGCAAGGCGTGACGCTCGCCATCATCGCACCGGATGGCCGTGACGGCATGTTCCAACACGCGCGCGAGTGCTTTGACGCCGGCATACCATTTTTATTCGACCCCGGCCAAGGCTTGCCTATGTTTAACGGCGAAGAATTGTTGCAGTTTATCGAGATGGCCGATTACTTAGCGGTTAACGATTACGAGTCGCAAATTATCCAAGATAAAACCGGCTTAAATTTGCAGCAACTGGCAGCCAAAGTTAAAGCCTTAGTGGTAACCTTAGGTGGCCAGGGTTCACAAATTTACGCGGATGGCGTATGCCATGAGATTCCTTGCATTAAGGCCATGAACATCGTCGACCCCACCGGTTGCGGTGACGCTTACCGCGCCGGCTTGCTGTACGGCATGGCTCGCGGCTGGGATTGGCCTACATGCGGCCGCTTGGCTTCAACCATGGGCGCGATTAAAATTGAAAGTCGCGGCGGCCAAAACCACAAGCCCAGCCGCGCGGACATTGAAGCCATCTACACCCAAGCATTGGTTAACGAAACCAAATTGGACGAAGCTTAAAT
>CAJBBQ010000013.1 GCA_903951385.1 uncultured Pseudomonadota bacterium | reverse complement strand
TCCGTGACGATGGCTTCGGTGTGCTGCGACGAGTGCTGGTTAATGTGCACTATGGCCTCGTCTAAGCCGCTGACCACTTTGCAGGAAATAATCGCCGCTAAATACTCGGTGTAAAAATCTTCTTCGCTGGCGGCTTTGGCTTGTTTGACCAAGGCGCAGGTTTCTTTGCAACCGCGAATTTCGATGCCGTGTTGGCTAAGCATGTCGGCTAGTTTAGGCAGCATGCTGGCCGCCACCGCTCTGGCAATCAACAAGGATTCTGCTGTGTTGCAGGTGCCCAAACGCTGGGTTTTGCTGTTTTCCAGTATGCGCAAGGCTTTGTCAAAATCGGCGTCGTCGTCGATGTAGACATGGCAATTGCCGTCCAAGTGTTTAATCACTGGGATTCTTGCTTCATTGCTAATGCGTTCTATTAAGCCCTTGCCGCCTCTAGGCACGATAACGTCCACGTAGTCTTTCATGGTGATCAATTCGCCCACGGCAGCTCGGTCGCTGGTTTCTATGACTTGCACGGCGCTGCTCGGTAAGCCGGCCGCGGCCAAGCCTTCTTGCACCAGTTTGGCCAAGGCTTGATTGCAATGCATGGCTTCGCTGCCGCCACGTAAAATGGCGGCATTGCCGGATTTAATGCATAGGCCGGCGGCGTCTATGGTGACGTTAGGCCGTGCTTCGTAAATGATGCCTATCACCCCAAGTGGCACGCGCATTTTTCCTATCTGTATGCCGCTAGGACGGTATTTAAAATCGCTCATTTCCCCTATTGGGTCATCAAGCTTGGCGATTTGCGTTAAGCCTTCAGCCATAGCCTGTATGGATTTTTCCGTGATGCTGAGACGGTCTAGCATGGCTTCATCCAAGCCGTTAGCGCGAGCGGCAGTCAAGTCCAATTGGTTGGCGGCTAGCAGAGCGGTTTTTTCACGCAATAGAGCGCTGGCAATGTGCTGCAGGGCAGCGTTTTTTTTGTTGCTGTCGGCGCTGGCCATCAACCTCGATGCCGCACGGGCGGCCAGGCCAATTTCTTGCATGTATTTTTTTATGTCCATGATGGTTGTCTGCTCATGAGGTTCGGTTTTGTTCGATTATACTTTTTTATAGCAGGCCTGCGTAGGCCTTAGCGTGCCCGCACTCCAGCCAAGCCAAAACACAGGCGAGAAATTTCTAACCAGGCGTCGCCCTGCATGACGCCTTTGGCGGTTTTGTCGATGTCGGCTAATTTTTGTAGGGCCGCTTCCAATTGACGCAAGCTCAATCGACTTAATGCGCGTTTGACTAGCGCTTGGCGCTCGCCATAGATGCGCGCACTGGTCATGGCTTGCATGACGTTTTCGCCGCGTAATTCCGCTTGTTTGATGCCTAATAAGGGACGCAATACCCACATCAAGGGGTTCATCACGGCGACGGCATTTTCACCTTCATCTTGCAGGCCTTGCAAAATTCGTACGGTGCGCGCGCTGTCGCCAGCCAGGACTGCTTCACCTAATTGAAATGCATCGTAACGCGAAACGTTAAGCACCGCTTGCCTCACGGCATCATCGCTGAGCTCGCCCGCTGGGTGCAATAATCCCAATTTTTGCACCTCTTGGTTGGCGGCCAGTAAATTGCCCTCCACTTGGTGGGCTAGGAATTCCAAGGTAGCTGGGCTGGCTTGTTGACCTTGCTGTGCCAGTCGTGCACCTATCCATTTAGGCAACTGGCTGGCCGGCACTTCTTCTAGGTTGATCACTACGGCTTGTTTTTCTAGGGCGCTAAACCAGGCGCTGTTTTTTGCTTCACGCTCTAATTTAGGCAAGATTATCAGTGCGGTGGTATCGCTTAGAGGCTGGCTGGCTAAGGCTTGCAAGGCTTTGCCACCTTCCACCCCGGGCTTGCCGCTGGGCACATTGATTTCCAATAAACGGCGACTGGCAAACAAGGAAATGGACGCGCCGTAAGAGGCAATTTGTTGCCAATTAAAGGCACGCTCCACCAATAAACTGTTGCGTTCATCAAATCCCTGTAATCGCGCCGCTTGCCTAATGGCATCCAAGCATTCTCGGTGTGCCAAGGGTTCGTCGCCCACCAGCACGTAGAGGGCTTGCAGGCCTTGCTTAAGATGAGCGGCTAATTGCGCTGGGGCGAGCTGCATGCTTAGGGTTGCAGCCGTTTAATGGCGGACAGTCGGCGCATGATTTCGCGCACCACCTCGCTGTGCATGTCGGCATTGAGTTTGTTTTCCTCATCGAGTTTGGCCAGCAAGGCTTTGTCGTCGTAGGAAAAGTTACGCCGCGATTGCACGGTTTGCGCCTCGCTCCATAGTGGGGTATTCGGCAGACGAGTTCTAAAGCTGACCTTATAGACCAGCTCGTATTCCCTTACGGTACCGCCGCCGCTCAAGGACAGAATGCGCTTTTCATTGCTCTCATTCATCATTTCAAACAATAGCGCGGCGTCGTCTGAATGTTCGATCACTTTAATGCCGTTGCTTTTGAGTGTTTGCCGCAGTTCTCGGCTCATGCTCAAGCTGTTGCCTTGGATGGAAATGGTTTTGAAGGTCACCTCGCTCATGCCGCGTGGGTGAAAGCCACAGCCAGTCATTAACAGGCTGACTAAGACTAGACTGACTAAGACTAGGCTGGCTAAGCTTATGTTTGTTAGCTTGGTGTAGAGCAATCCGCGC
>CAJBBQ010000012.1 GCA_903951385.1 uncultured Pseudomonadota bacterium | reverse complement strand
GCCGTGACGCGAGTGTTTAATGACGAGCCGGCCTTGGATAGCGAAGCCTTAAGCTTATTAAAATTCAGCGCCGACTATTACCACTACCCTTACGGCCAAGCTTTACTGTCTTGTTTGCCTGCCCGTATGCGGCAAATTGCGCCAGCGGTATCGCGTAAACAATACCGCTACGTAATCACGCCTGTCGGCAGTCAAGTCGATGTGGCGCAGTTGCCAGCTAGGCAAAGCGTTTTGCGTCGCGTGCTAGTGGCACTGCAAACCCAGCATGGGCTAACGGAATCGGAGTTGGATGCCATTTCCAGCAGCGCACGTAAAGTGGCCAAGCAACTGGTGGAAGAGGGTTGGGCACAGAGCGAGCAAGTGGCCGCCTTAGTTAAAACCTTAGGCATGGCGCAGCCGGCGGCCCCAGCATTAAACGACGAGCAATCCTTGGCTTTGTCCAGCATCATGCAAGACGCCCAGCAATTTCAGGCTTGGTTGCTGCATGGCATTACCGGTAGCGGTAAAACCGAAGTCTACATGCGCTTGATGCAGCAAGTGTTGGATCAGGACGACGCACAAGTCTTGGTCTTGGTGCCCGAGATCAATTTAACCCCACAATTGGAAGCGCGCTTTAGAAGCCGCTTTGCGCATTTCCCCTTGGTCAGTTTGCACAGCCATTTAAGCGAGGGCGAGCGCTTGCATCATTGGCAGTTGGCCCAAGCGGGGGCAGCCAAAATCGTGATTGGTACGCGTTTATCCATTTTCACGCCCATGCCTAAATTAAAGCTGATTATTATCGACGAGGAGCACGACAGCTCATACAAACAGCAAGACAGCATGCGCTATCACGCGCGCGATGTGGCACTGATGCGGGCTAAACGCTTGAACATTCCGGTGGTGTTGGGTTCGGCCACGCCCGCATTGGAAACTTGGCACAATGCTCAAACCGGTAAATACCGTTTGCTGAGTTTAAATCAGCGCGCTGTGACGGCAGCAAAATTACCACAAATCGATTGCATAGACACCACGAAAGTGCACCTGCAGCAAGGCTTAAGCCCACAATTGATTGCGGCACTAAAGTTACGCTTAGCGCGTAAAGAGCAAAGCTTGTTGTTTATTAATCGGCGGGGTTATTCGCCGGTTTTATTGTGCTCGGCTTGCCATTGGATTGCGCCTTGTTTGCGATGCAGCAGCCGATTGGTGGTGCACTTAGGCCAAAGAAAACTGCGCTGCCATCACTGCGGCCACGAGCAAAAAATACCGCCACAATGCCCCAGTTGTGGCAATGCCGATTTGCATCCTACCGGCCACGGTACCCAGCGTCTGGAACAAAGCTTGCAACAAATGTTACCTGGCGCACGCATCGCACGAGTGGATAGAGACAGCGTGAGTCGCAAAGAGGCATTGCTGGAAATTTTAGAGCAAGTGCACAATCAAGAAATAGACATATTAGTCGGCACGCAAATGCTGGCCAAGGGCCACGATTTTCCAAATTTAACCTTGGTCGGCGTCATCGATACCGACAGCGCGCTGCACAGTCCGGATTTTCGCGCCAGTGAACGCTTGTTCGCGCAACTCATGCAAGTGGCGGGCCGCGCTGGCCGCGCTGCCATCGCCGGTCAGGTGATGATACAAACGCAGTTTCCCGAGCATGAATTATTTAACGCATTGCGCCGTCAAGATTACGCCAGTTACGCCAACGCCTTGTTATTAGAGCGTGAGCAGGTGCAGTTCCCCCCCTTTGTGTTCACGGCTTTGTTGCGCGCCGAAGCCAATGATTTCGCCTTAGTGCAAAAATTTTTGCACGGCGCTTTTGAACAGGCCCGCAGCCTGAGTAATGAGGTGTTAATTTACGATCCAGTGCGCCCACAAATGGAACGCTTAAAAGGCATGGAGCGCGCCCACATGCTGATGCAATCGGCAAGCCGTCCGGCTTTGCAACGCTTGCTTAAACAATTATTGCTCGGCTTGAGAGCGCAGCCTTTGTCAGCAAAAGTGCGCTGGTCTGTGGACGTCAATCCGCTGGAATTCTAGGTGCCGTATTTATTGTCTGGTAGGCCTTAAACGACCTTAATAATCATGGCAGCCTCGCACAGCGCCCAAGCAAAATGCAGTAAAATGACGCATTAGGCGGGCGTCGTATAATGGTAATACCCTAGCTTCCCAAGCTAGTGCCGTGGGTTCGATTCCCATCGCCCGCTCCATCGACTAATTAAAAGTTTACGACTATATGGCCAACCAAGCACCACCATCAGTTCTCACCTTTGCCGGCACCGACCCAAGTGGCGGGGCAGGCTTGCAGGCGGACATCCTAACTTTTGCTAGCATAGGTTGCCACCCCTTGTCGGTGGTCACGGCCATTACTGTGCAAGACACCCGCGGTGTAGACAGCGTGTTGGCCATGGATGCCGATTGGGTCAACGATCAGGCGCGCGCCATCCTAGAAGACGTGCAAGTATCAGCGTTTAAGTTAGGCATATTGGGCTCCGTTGAAAACGTCGCCGTGATAGCCGAAATCATGGCTGACTATCCCGATGTGCCTTTGTTAATCGACCCCATTTTAAGCTCGGGTCGCGGTGACGATTTAAGCAACGATGACATGATGGATGCCATGATAGAGCTGCTCTTTCCGCAAGCCACCTTGATTACCCCAAATAGTTTGGAAGCCCGCCGTTTTGCCTTTGCTGACGACAGCGATGAGGTGGCGTTGACCTCGTTGGATGAAAGTGCCGCGCGGCTTTTAGCCATGGGCAGTGAGTACGTGTTAATCACCGGCACCCACGAGCGCACGCTAGAAGTGACCAATACCTTGTACGGTGACAACAAATTGATTAAAGCCTATAAATGGGAGCGCTTGCCCGGCAATTACCATGGCTCGGGTTGCACCATGACCAGCGCCATTGCCGCCTGCATGGCGCACGGCTTAAGCATGGAAGACGCCGTTGCCGAGGCGCAAGAATTTACTTGGCAAACCCTAAAACACGGTTTTAGGCCAGGCATGGGCCAGTTCATACCCGATCGCATGTTTTGGGCGCGCGATGAAGAAGATGCCGTGGTTAATAGCGGCGAAGCCTCCAGTAAAAGCCATTAAAACAGCGCGCGTCCCATGATAAAAGGCTTGTATGCCATTACGCCGGATGAAACCAATACCGAGCTATTGCTGACAAAAGTCGCCTTAGCCTTGCAAGGCGGCGTGAGCGTCTTGCAGTACCGTAATAAATCAGCCGATCAAGCATTGCAAACGCAGCAAGCGCGGGCTATTTTGCCTTTATGTCGCCAATACGGCGTGCCTTTGATTATTAATGATTCGGTGGAACTTTGTTTAACGTTAGACGCAGATGGTGTGCACATAGGCGCTGATGACGGCAATTTAGCAGAAATTCGCAGCAAAATAGGTAAAGGTAAGTTGCTCGGCGCCTCTTGCTACAACCGATTGGATTTGGCTTTGGCTGCGG
>CAJBBQ010000011.1 GCA_903951385.1 uncultured Pseudomonadota bacterium | reverse complement strand
TTTGCTGGGGCATTACTTCTTGCGTCGCGCAGAAAAGAAAGCCGACAAGTGGGCGCCGCATTCTTCCGCCAATACACCGCCGGTCACCTCGGTATGGTGGTTGAGTTTGGCTTCCGCCATGAGGTTAAGCACGCTGCCGCAACAGCCGGTTTTAGGATCCTTGGCGCCAAACACCAGCCTGGCTATGCGTGCATGTTGCATGGCGCCGCTGCACATGGCGCAAGGTTCTAAGGTGACGTACAGGGTGCAATCCACTAAGCGGTAATTACCCAGATGCTGGGCGGCCTCTCGCATGGCCAGTATCTCGGCATGTGCACTGGGGTCGTGATTGGCGATAGGCGCGTTGCTACCACGCCCAATGACCACGCCGTCCTTGACCACTATGGCGCCGACAGGCACTTCACCTGCTTGCGCGGCTTGTTCGGCTAAAGCCATGGCTAAGCGCATGCAGCGCTCGTCTGTGCTATTTTGTTCGGTTGTGCTGTTTAAATTGGCTGGGTTCATGCTGGTCAGGCTTGCTTTAACGGTTTCTTATACGGCCATATAAGGGCGGTGAAAATTTCTGCACGTATGCCTCTTGATTGATTGTGATTGTACTGCCTTTACGGTAAAATTTGTTCCCGTCTAGGTAGTTATAAACAGCCTTCTAAAAAGTCTTCTACAAAGTTAATTTAATGACTAAATATGTATTCGTAACTGGCGGTGTGGTTTCTTCTCTTGGTAAGGGCATAGCAGCGGCTAGTTTAGGCGCGATTCTTGAGTCACGCGGCATTAAAGTGACCATGCTCAAACTGGACCCTTATATCAACGTGGACCCGGGTACCATGTCGCCTTTCCAGCACGGTGAGGTGTTTGTCACCGACGACGGTGCAGAAACGGATTTAGACTTAGGCCACTACGAACGCTTTATTTCCCAACGCATGGGCAAGCGCAACAACTTTACCACCGGTCAAATTTACGAAAGTGTCATTAAAAAAGAACGCCGCGGCGAATACCTAGGTAAAACCGTACAAGTCATTCCGCACATTACCGACGAAATTAAAGCGAGCGTTAAACGCGGCGCAGAAGGCGCGGACGTTGCCATTATTGAGGTGGGCGGCACGGTCGGTGACATTGAGTCCTTGCCATTCCTGGAAGCCATCCGTCAAATGGGTTTTGAAGAGGGTAAAAACAACGCCTGTTACATTCATTTAACGCTATTGCCATGGATACCAACGGCCGGTGAATTAAAAACCAAACCGACCCAGCACTCGGTGAAAGAGTTGCGCGAAATTGGTATTCAGCCGGATATTTTGTTGTGCCGTGCTGACCGCAACATTCCTGAAGAAGAGCGCAGAAAGATTGCCTTGTTCACCAACGTGCCATCCGAAGCCGTAATCAGCGCAATCGACGCCGATTCCATCTACCAAATACCCGGTCTATTGCACGACCAAATGCTGGACGAAATCGTCTGCCATAAATTGGATATCTTGGCTAAAGCCGCGGATTTATCCAGCTGGGAAAAAATTGCTTACGCCTTAAAAAATCCTAAACACTTGGTCAACATTGCCTTTGTTGGCAAGTACATTGATTTGGCCGATTCCTACAAATCCTTGACCGAAGCCTTAATACACGCCGGCATACACACCGAATCGAAAGTTAAAATTCACTACATAGACTCCGAGGACATAGAAGCCAATGGCACCTCTGCCTTGGCCGACATGGATGCTATTTTGGTGCCAGGTGGCTTTGGTAAGCGCGGGACGGAAGGCAAAATTGCCGCCATTGCCTACGCCAGAAAAAACAAAGTGCCTTACCTAGGCATATGCTTAGGCATGCAATTGGCGGTGATCGAGTTTGCCCGCAATGCGGCCAAATTGAACCTAGCCAACAGCACGGAATTCGACCCAGAAAGCCCACACCAAGTGGTGGGTTTAATCACTGAATGGCAAGCGGCCGATGGCAGCAAGGAAACCCGCTCGGAAGATTCCGATTTGGGAGGCACCATGCGTTTGGGCGCGCAAGCTTGCCCCATCGTGCCCAATACCATGGCTGCCGATATATACGGCAAGCAAGTCAACGAGCGTCACAGACACCGCTATGAGGTGAACAATCATTACGTGGAGCAATTGAAGGCGGCCGGTTTGATTATTTCAGCCAGAACGCCAACCGAAGATTTGTGTGAAATCATTGAATTGCCTAAATCGGCGCACCCTTGGTTCATGGCCGTGCAATTCCACCCGGAATTCACCTCCAATCCGCGTACCGGTCACCCTTTGTTTACCGCTTTTGTTAGCGCGGCCTTGGCGAATAAAAAACACTGATGACGTCTGTGTCGGCGGTTCGCTAAGCGCTGCGCTATAAAAAGGCCTTAAATGAAATTATGTAATTTTGAGGTGGGCCTAGACCACCCCTTATTTTTAATAGCCGGACCCTGCGTCATCGAATCCGAACAAATGGCCATCGATAGTGCTGGCCAGCTAAAAGAAATGGCAACGGCTTTGTCCATGCCGTTTATATACAAATCGTCTTTTGATAAAGCCAATCGCAGCGCCAACAGCACGTTCAGAGGATTGGGGCTAGAGCAAGGCTTGAGAATTTTAGATGAGGTGCGTCGCCAAATTGGCGTGCCGGTGCTGACCGATGTGCACACTGAGCAGCAAGTAAATGAGGTGGCTGCCGTGGTCGATGTGCTGCAAACGCCGGCTTTTTTATGCCGCCAAACCGATTTTATTATGGCTTGTGCGAAATCCGGTAAGCCGGTCAACATAAAAAAAGGCCAGTTTATGGCGCCGGCTGACATGCGTAACGTGGTGCAAAAAGCCCGTGAGGCCAATGGCAACCAGGACAACATCATGGTGTGTGAGCGTGGTGTGTCGTTTGGCTACAACACC
>CAJBBQ010000010.1 GCA_903951385.1 uncultured Pseudomonadota bacterium | reverse complement strand
GGCGCACACATGCCAGTATTAGACGGTGGCGCCTGCCAAGTTGGCATCGAATCGAGCATAGTCAGCGTCGCCGCGGATGGCTCATGGCGCTTGCTGCGACCCGGTATGATTAGCGAGGCTGACATCAGTCGCGTAGCTGGTCAAGCGCAACAATCGGCTGGCAATCACACGCCCTTAGCCGCTGCGCCTAAAGCCCCCGGGCAACATGCACTGCACTATTCGCCGCGCACGCCATTGTTGTTATTTAACGATAGGGCCAGCTTGATGCTGGGCTTTGAACAGTGCCAACAATCGGGTCTTAGTTGCGCTGCCTTGCTCATAGGTCCAGGCGAACAACCCAACTGCCCGACAACCCAGTTGAATAGCGTGCCGGCAGAAGTGGCCGAGCAGCTATACAGCACTTTGCATGATTTAGACGAACTTAAGGTGGACCGGTTGTTAGTCCAATTGCCGGCAGCCAGCCCAGAATGGGTGGCCGTGCTAGACCGATTGCAACGAGCAGGCCACAGCAAATAAGGCTAAATGCCTAGCATCACATCGGCGATTTAAGGCTTGCATGCGACGCAAAATTGGCGTAATTTCGCTACTTAAATACGGCATTAACTGTGGAGATGGCCATGGATAATAAATACGGTTTAGGTAGCACTAAAGTTGCTACAGAGCATCACGAAACACACCACAAAAGCAGTAAACACCCGACTGAAAAATGCAAATTTTGTGGGCACGGTCAGCTGGTGTTGTGCCCAACCATGCGAGATCACCGCTGCGCCGGTTGTGATGAGTGGCAAAATGACGTCCCCCAAGGTTATTCAACCGGCAGAAGTAACGATTACTAAAATTCCCTCTAGCAATTTTCTTGCGCATTTCTTGCAGCCAATTAAAACGGCTTTCTTGTAAAATAAAGTCTGAATTTAAGCAATATTTAACAACTTAATTTCATATTAAGTTTTATAATCTTGCCTACAAAAATACCCTTTCCATTAAACAACTCCAAAAGAGAAGATAAATGTCTACAAAAAATGCTGATATTGGCCTAGTTGGCCTAGCTGTTATGGGCCAAAATTTAGCCCTAAATATTGCCGATCACGGCTACACCATTGCGGTTTACAACCGTGACTCGAAAAAGATGGTGAACTTCATTGAAGAATGCAAAAAAAATGAGCCATCTGCTGAGCGCGTCATTGGTCACGCCGATTTAGCTTCGTTTGTACTGAGCATCAAACGCCCTCGTAAAATCATCTTATTAGTTAAAGCCGGTAGCGCAACAGACGTGACCATCAATGCCTTGTTACCTTTCTTAGAGCAAGGCGACATCATTATCGACGGCGGCAACTCATTGTGGACAGACACCATACGCCGTGAAAAAGAATTGGCGGTTAAAGGCATAGACTTTATCGGTTCAGGCGTATCTGGCGGCGAAACCGGTGCGCGTTTTGGTCCATCATTAATGCCTTCAGGCACACGCAAAGCATGGGCAAGTTTAGAGCCTATCTGGCGTGACATTGCAGCCAAAGTGGACGCCGTGACCGGCGAGCCTATGGAAGGCGGCAAACCAGGCAAACCTGTGGTCGGCGGTTTCTCTTGTGCCGAGTACATTGGTCCAGACGGTGCCGGTCACTATGTAAAAATGGTGCACAACGGTATTGAATACATCGATATGCAGTTAATTTGCGAAGCTTACTGGTTAATGAAAAACTTGTTAGGCATGCCGGCTGATGAAATCGGTAAAGTATTTGAAGAGTGGAACAAAGGTGAGTTATCAAGCTTCTTGATAGAAATTACCGCCGACATTCTGCAACAAAAAGACCCCATGGGCCCAGGCTTCTTGGTCGACAAAATCTTGGATACCGCTGGTCAAAAAGGTACCGGGCAATGGACTGCAGCCAACGCACTGGAATTAGGCGCACCGGCTAACGCGATTGCGGCTGCCGTTTATGCCCGCGCTTTATCCAGCCTAAAAGACGAGCGCGTGGAAGCGAGCAAAATCTTAAAAGGCCCAGCGATTAAAATCGAAACAGATAAAAAAGCCATTATCGATGCCATTAAAAACGCATTGTATTGCTCAAAAATCTGCGCTTACGCACAAGGCTTCCAATTAATCGACAAAGCACAAGTGGCTTACAACTGGAAACTTAACT
>CAJBBQ010000009.1 GCA_903951385.1 uncultured Pseudomonadota bacterium | reverse complement strand
TGTTTACCACGCCGGTGATTTATCTGGCCATGGAGCGCTTAGCCCAAGCCGGAATATGGCCTCGCTTGGTGGACAAAGTCAAAGGCTGGGCATGAGGCTGCGCCCATGAACTTTAGTGCGCCCATCATCAGTAGACCGGTAGCCACCACGCTATTGACCTTAGGGCTGATGTTGGTGGGCATCAGTGCCTTGCAGTTGTTGCCTATTTCCCCTTTGCCTAGGGTGGACATCCCCACCATTAAAGTTTCGGCGTCGCTACCTGGCGCTAGCCCAGAAACCATGGCTGCCGCCGTTACCAAGCCGCTGGAGCGCTCATTGGGGCGCATCGCCGGCATCACCGAAATGACCTCGACCAGCGCATTAGGCGCCAGCCGTATCGTCTTGCAATTCAACCTAGACCGCGACATCAATGGTGCGGCCCGCGATGTGCAAGCCGCCTTGAATGCCGCACAAAGTGATTTGCCGACCAGCATGCCGAGCAAGCCTTTTTACCGCAAGGTGAATCCGGCGGACGCGCCCATCATGATACTGAGCTTGACCTCGGCATCGATGAGCCAGGGTCAACTTTACGATGCCGCCTCGACGGTGGTGTCACAAAAGCTATCGCAATTAAAAGGCGTGGGCGAAATTGAAGTCGGTGGCAGTGCCTTACCGGCGGTGCGCGTGGATCTCAACCCCAATGCCTTGCAGCAATACGGCGTGGGCCTTGATGAGGTTCGCAAAGCCCTGTCGTCTGCAAACTCTAACTTACCGCAAGGCAGCTTGGATGACGCCAGTGGGCATTGGCAAATTGCCTCAAACGGGCAATTACAAGGTGCCGCCGATTACGCGGGCGTGGTGATTAAATACCAAAATGGCGCGGCGGTGGCCATGCGCGATGTGGCGCAATTGACCGATGGCGTCGAAGACGTGCGCACCGCAGGCTTGGATAACGGTAAACCGGCGGTGCTGGTGGTGATCAAACGTGAAGCCGGCGCCAACATTATTGATACCGTGGGCCGCATTAGCGATGTGCTCCCTAGCCTAAAAGCCTCCATTCCCGCAGCCGTTGATTTAAGCGTCGCCATGGAGCGCACCAGCAACATACGTGCATCGATAAACGATGCCGGATACACCTTGGTCTTTGCCGTGTTGTTGGTGATCTTGGTGGTGCTGATGTTTTTACGCAACGGCCGCGCCGCATTGGTGCCCATCGTGGCAGTGCCGGTGTCGTTGGTCGGCACGTTTGCCGCCATGTATATGCTCGATTACAGCCTCAATACGCTGTCCTTGATGGCGCTCACCATAGCCGTCGGCTTTGTGGTTGATGACGCGATTGTGGTGTTGGAAAACATCACGCGTCACCTAGAAAACGGGCTGGATGCAAAACAAGCCGCTTACCTAGGTGCCAAAGAAGTCGGCTCAACGGTATTAAGCATGACCTTGGTCATCATCGCGGTGTTTATTCCCATGCTATTAATGGGCGGCTACGTCGGCTTGTTCGTCCGTGAGTTCGTGGTGACGTTGGTGGTCGCCATCCTTATTTCTCTAGTGGTGTCGCTCACTACGGTGCCCATGATGTGTGCCTATTTACTCAAGCCTAGCGGCCCCGTGCAGATTAGCCCGCGTTTTTTCCAATGGAGCGATGCGCTGTTTAATCGTCTATTGGATGCCTATAAGCGCAGCTTGTCTTGGGCGCTCAATCACGCAGCCTTGACCATGGGCGGTTTATTGTTAACGGTATGCATCAATGTCTTTTTGTACACGGTGATAGCGAAAAGCTTTTTCCCAGCCCAAGACACAGGGCAGCTAACCGGTCGCATACAAGCCGATCAGAGCGTGTCCTTTCAAGCCATGGAAAAGAAATTAGCGCGCTTCATCGATATCATCAAGGCCGATCCAGCAGTTAAAACCGCCGTGGGCTATACCGGTGGCGGTGGCCAAGCCAATTCGGCCTCGCTGTTTATTAGTTTAAAACCGCTGGAGGAAAGGCACGACACGGCAGATAAAGTCATCGCGCGCTTGCGTGAGCGTTTGGCCGATCAGCCAGGCGCTGACTTAATCTTGAACCCGGTGCAAGACATACGCATAGGCGGTAGGCAAAGTCGCTCCAGTTATGAGTACACCGTGCAAGCCGATGAACTGGCTTTGCTTCAACAATGGGAGCCAAGCATACGCCGCACCCTGGCTAAGGTGCCGCAATTACTCGATTTGGATTCCGATGTGCAGGCGCATGGCTTGCAAACCAGCTTGAACATAGACCGCGACGCGGCTGCGCGCTTGGGCATCAGTGCCAAACAGATAGACAGCGTATTAAACAATGCCTTTACCCAACGCGTGGCCAGCAATGTTTACCAATCGCTTAACCACTACCAAGTGGTGATGGGCTTAGCGCCAGAATTTGCTCAGTCGCCCACTGCCTTGGATCACCTAAATGTAATTAATGCCAACGGTCAGCCTGTGCCCTTGTCCATGGTCGCCAGTTATAAAGAGACCGAGGC
>CAJBBQ010000008.1 GCA_903951385.1 uncultured Pseudomonadota bacterium | reverse complement strand
TCGGCACCCCATCGGGTTTTCTTTTTCTGGGGTGGGGTTCAGTCCTTACTCTCGTTGTCTTGGTGGCTAATTGATTTAGCCGGACGCTATGCTGGGTTGTTCGCGCCCATATCATGGACCCTTCCCCCTGTTGATGCTCATGCTTTTTTGATGATTTATGGCTTCTTCCCATTTTTCATTTTTGGTTTTTTAATGACCACATTTCCTCGCTGGATGAACGGTGAAGAAGTCGAGCGCAAGGCCTACCTAGCAGCATTTTCCTTGATGGCCTGTGGGTCAATGTTGTTTTATGTAGGTTTAATATTTAGTTTAATCGTTTTAAAAATAGCCTACTTATCATTCTTGGCAGGATGGGGCTTGGGATTGCATGCATTGTTGCGGGTCTATCGGCGTGCTAAGCACCCCGATAAGCGCCATGCAACTATCACTTGGGTGGTGCTGGGCTTGGGTTGGATACTGTTGTTTGGGTTTGCTAGTAGTCAGACAGGCTTAATCGCCATTGCCAAGGTAGGCGGTATTTGGTTAATTTTATTACCAGTATTTTTTGCCGTCAGCCACAGGATGATTCCCTTTTTTTCCGCCAACGTTATAGCCAACTACAACATTGTTCGACCTAATTGGGCGCTAACCTTAGTGCCTGGCTTTGCGCTTATACATGGTCTATTTGAGCTTCTTGGCCTGCCGGCATGGACATGGTTGGTTGATTTGCCTATGGCAGTTAGCGCACTGTATTTAACGCGCGCTTGGCGCCTGCGCGATAGCCTTCGTGTGCCTATATTGGCTATGTTGCATATTGGCTTTGCATGGTTAGGTTTGGCGCTAATTTTGTACGCATTGCAAAGTCTAGTTTTATTTTTTACGGGGCAATGGATATTGGCTAAAGCGCCTTTGCATGCGCTTAGCATAGGCTACTTTAGCTCGGTGCTAATGGCCATGGCTACTCGGGTTACCTTAGGGCATTCGGGAAGAATGCTCCAAGCCGATCAATTAACATGGCTTGTTTTCTTGTCTTTTCAATCCGGAGCCATGTTGAGGCTGGTTGCAGAAATACCTGGCTTAGACTTTATGTTGCGCACGCACTTTTATCTTTGTGCGGCAGTGGTTTGGTTGATTTGTTTTGGGATTTGGGCTTATAAATACCTGCCTATTCATTGGCAGGATAGGGCTCAATAAGCGTGTAAGCGACTAGCTAAGCTAGCCAAAGTTGGGTGATGACTAATGATGATGAAGCGCAAAATTCGCGACAAGATTATAGGCTTATTGCTGCTCTATTTTTTAGTGGCAATGCTGGCCATAAGTGCAACCTTGACGGCATCTTGGCGCCTGGAAGGGGCTGCCGCCGCGATCAATGAGGCAGGCAGAGAGCGCATGCGCTCTTATCGAATAGCCTATTTGTTGGAGCGGCAAGTAGCTTCGCCTGAAGCGCAATTGCAGCAAGTGATAGAGCAAGAAATGCGTTCATTTGAATCGGGATTACTTGAATTGTCCCAAGGCAATCCGCAACGCCCATTGTTTTTACCTAAAGAGCCTGAAGTGCGCTCTAGAATGGCTCATTTAACTCGTTCTTGGCAAAGTAACATCAAGCCACAAATTACAAAAATTCTTAGCAGTCGCAGGCAAGTGGAGCAGCAAGTTGCCCTGCAAAGTTACCGGCCTATGCTGGAAAATTATGTTGCTAGCATTAATAATTTAGTTAGCTTGCTTGAGCGCAGTAATGCAAAATCCACCTTGTATTTACGTAGCTTACAGGTCGTTTTAATGTTGTTAGCGTTGGCAGGTACGATATTGATGGTTTACCTTTTTATGCGTATGGTGGTGCGTCCAGTCACCCAGTTGCGTGAGGGGATGCAGAGGATGACTGGCGCAGATTTTGCGGTGCGGTTGCCAGTCGATAGTCAAGATGAGTTGGGTGAATTGGCCATCGGCTTTAATCGCATGGCCGATGAGTTGCAAGATCTGTATGCCACCTTGGAACAACGCGTTGAAGATAAAACCCGTAGCATAGAGGCTAAAAATCGTGAATTGGCTTCCTTGGATAAGGAAATGGCGATTTCGGAACAACGTAATTTGTTGGCGCAGGAGTTGCACGATAGCATTGCCCAGTCATTGGCTTTTCTCAATATTCAAACACAATTAGTGCAAGAAGATTTTAAACAGGCGCATCATGAAGAAGTTGAGCAAGGTTTAGTTAAAATTCGTGAAGGCGTACAGGAAAGTTACGACCACGTGCGTGAATTGTTATTGCATTTTCGTAGCCGTTTTAGCGGGACGGATTTGTTAACAGCCATAGGAATGGCTTTGGAAAAGGTGACTGAGCAAACCGGGATTAAGACCAGTTTAAATGCCATCGGACAGATGCCGCTGCTGCAAGCTAAGCAAGTGACGCAGCTCATGCACATCGTGCAAGAATCACTTTCTAATGTGCGCAAGCACGCCCACGCCAGTTTAATTGATGTGGAAATAACCTGGGCTTCGGCATTTGAAATTCATATACGGGACAATGGGGTCGGCTTTGACGTGCAGCAAGATCCAGGTGAGGCGCACGTCGGCCTACGTATTATGCACGAACGTGCACAGCGTATCGGCGCACTACTGATTGTTAAGGCCACTGTTAATGGCACGCATATTTGCCTCATACTACCGAAGTCATTAACCGGAAACTAAGCTTATGCATGAGACCCGCGTTTTAATTATTGATGATCACACCTTATTTCGCAGTGGCATTAAATTGTTACTTGAGCGCCAAGCTGGATTTGCTGTGGTGGGCGAGGCAGGTAACGCTTTAGATGGAGTTAAGCGCGCAAAAAAACTCAAGCCAGATGTCATTTTGTTGGACTTGCATATGCCGGATACGAGCGGTTTGCAAGTGATCGCTTTGTTGCGTGAAGAAGCCCCCTTGGCGCAAATTATTATGCTGACCGTGTCAGAAGACGCGGAAGATTTGTTGGAAGCACTGCGTGCTGGCGCTCGGGGCTACTTGCTAAAAAACATAGAGACCGATTTTTTACTGGATGCCATAGCTCGGGCGGCTAAGGCTGAATCGGTTATGTCGCCAGTCATGGCAAATAAGCTGGCCGATGCCATACGCGCACCCGCTAAGGAAATAGGCCATATTGATTCTGGCATAGAAAGACTAACTGTACGTGAACGTGAAGTCATCATTATGTTGGCGCGTGGTGCTAGCAATAAAGAGATTGCCCGTAGTCTTGATTTAGTCGAGTCCACCGTCAAGATACACGTGCAAGGCATACTGCGAAAACTTAATTTATCTAGCCGCGTTCAGGCTGCGGTATTGGCCGTTGAGCGTGGTTTAGTTAGCAATCAGCCCTAATGCAGCCCTTGTGTTACCTACCAAAAAGAACTAGTTAATATAAAAATAACTAGTTCTTTTGCTTCATCTGTGCACTCCTTTTGATTGAAGTGAATTTGACGTAAGTCAATCGGGCAAATACCCCGTCTCGTAAAATCTCCCCTGTACTTAAAAGAAGTTAAAGGGGATGAAAATGGCATCACAACAATATAAAGCTTGGTCGGTAGTGGGCATGAGCACCTTGTCTTTTACCGTGTGTTTTATGATTTGGATGATGTTTGCCGTAATCGGTATTCCGATCAAGGCTATGTTAAGCCTGAATGAAACGCAGTTTGGTATTCTGATTGCCATGCCGGTGCTCACCGGCTCTTTGATACGATTGCCTTTAGGTATGTGGACAGACCGCTTTGGTGGGCGGGTAGTGTTCTTCAGCTTGATGTTGTCGACCGTGCTGCCTATTTATCTCATTTCCAAATGCACGGAATATTGGCAATTCCTCATTACCGGTCTATTTGTTGGCATTGCCGGTGGTTCCTTTACGGTAGGCATAGCCTATTGTGCACGTTGGTTTCCCAAGAATAAGCAAGGACTGGCCATGGGTATTTTTGGCGCAGGCAATACTGGTGCTGCCGTCACTAAGTTGGTTGCACCCATGATAGTCGTTGCCTACGGGTGGACTATGGTGCCGCAAGTTTATGCCGTTTTGATGTTGCTAACCGCCTTCTTGTTTTGGTTTTTTAGCTACACCGATGCTACGCATAAATCCAGCACCACCGTCACCATGCGTGAGCAGTTAGCGGTATTAAAAGACCCTAAAGTATGGAAATACAGTCAGTACTATTCCATTGTGTTTGGGGGCTACGTAGCCTTGGCGCTGTGGATGACCAAGTACTACATCACGGAGTACGGATTCGATCTGAAATCGGCCGCTTTGATGGCCGCTGCCTTTAGTATACCGGGCGGCATATTGCGCGCGGTTGGAGGGTATTTCTCGGATAAATTCGGCGCTCACACCATTACCTGGTGGGTATTGTGGGTGTCATTGGTTTGTTTATTCTTTCTTTCCTACCCGCAAACCGACATATCCATTCTCACTGTCAATGGACCGCAAACATTTCATGTGGGACTAGACGCCACACTCTTCACCATCATCATGTTCACCATGGGCATTGCTTTTGCCATAGGTAAAGCCTCGGTATTTAAGTACATATCCGACGATTACCCACAAAACATAGGCGTGGTGTCGGGTGTGGTGGGCTTGGCTGGGGGCATGGGCGGCTTTTTGATGCCTATTATGTTTGGCGGCCTGGTTGATCTGACTGGCGTCCGTTCGTCGGCTTTTATGTTGATGTTCGGCATCGTGTGGGTCTCGCTCATCTGGATGTATTGGACAGAAGTGCGGCCAGTCAAAATCGATAGGCATCATGAGCGTCAAGCAAAAAAACAAATGGTACCCATTTAAGGAGAGCAATATGGCCACGAATATCGAATCATGGAACGTTGAAGACAAGCAATTTTGGGAGTCCACAGGTAAAAAAACTGCCTACCGCAATCTGTGGATTTCTGTCCCAGCCTTGCTTTGCGGTTTTGCCGTGTGGTTGATGTGGGGAATCATCGCCGTGCAAATGAGTAATTTGGGCTTTCCGTTTAGTAAAGATGAATTGTTTACACTAACGGCTATTTCTGGTTTGGCTGGGGCCACCATGCGTATTCCAGCCTCATTCTTTATTCGTTTGGCCGGCGGTCGCAATACCATATTCTTAACGACCGCCATGTTGTTAAGTCCGGCAATAGGCACGGGCATCGTCTTACAACACCCAGAGTGGCCGTTGTGGTCATTTCAGTTAATGGCCCTTTGGTCCGGTGTTGGGGGTGGCAATTTTGCCAGCTCCATGAGTAACATCAACACATTTTTCCCCAAACGTTTGCAAGGTACGGCCTTGGGATTAAATGCTGGTTTGGGTAATTTTGGCGTGACCACCATGCAAATTCTCATTCCATTGGTCATGACGGTAGGGGTATTTGGTGCATTGGGGGGGGATGCCACGGTGTTGGTCAAGGACAGCGGCTGGATTTTTGGAAAGATTCCTGCAGGCACCCCTACTTTTATTCAAAACGCCGGTTTTGCTTGGGTGTTTCTGTTATTGCCTTTAGCGCTATTTTGTTATTTCGGCATGAATAATTTGTTGCCCATTTCGGCCGATGCACGCAACACATTGCTGTCTTTTTTGAAAGTAACCTGGTTGTACACGCTGGCATTCTTGCCGGCAATAGTTGGTTTGTATTTGTATTTACCGGCTCCTACAGGTCTGGGCATACTCAATATGTGGCTGGCCATGCCATTAATTATTAGCAGTACCTTATTAGTGATGAAATTGGCTGCTTTTGGCACCATGAAGGACAACATTGCCAAGCAGTTTGCTATTTTTAATAACAAACATACTTGGTCCATGACGGCATTGTATTTAGTGACGTTTGGATCCTTCATCGGCTTTTCCATGGCATTGCCATTGTCTATTACGGTTATTTTTGGCGATAAACACCTGTTTGATGCCGCCAACGGTATTTGGACCCATGTTAAGAATCCCAATGCCCCCTCAGCGCTCACTTATGCTTGGATAGGCCCTTTTGTTGGCGCACTCATTCGACCTGTGGGTGGTTGGGTTTCCGATAAGGTGGGCGGCTCCATCGTGACCCAAGTGATTTCTGCGGTAATGGTGTTGGCCTCCATCTATGCAGGTTACATCATGATGCAGGCCTACCACTCGCCTACACCAGAAATTTACTTTCAGGCCTTCCTGCTGACGTTTGTCGTGTTGTTTGCAGCGACAGGCATGGGTAATGGCTCGACCTTTAGAACCGTAGGCGTGATTTTTGACCGCGTACAAGCTGGTCCGGTGTTGGGTTGGACTTCAGCTGTGGCGGCATACGGCTCATTCATTGCCCCAGAAGTAATTAAAGGGCAAATCAAGGCCGGCACCCCAGAAATGGCCATGTATGGTTTCGCTGTGTTTTATGCGCTGTGCTTACTACTAAATTGGTGGTTTTACTTACGTGCCAATTCGGAAATAAAAAATCCTTAATGAACGGCAGAGAGCAGGCTGAGTTGGCCTGCTTATGAATGAATAATGATTGCCGCATCGCGGCTGTTGGGAGAGAAACATGAGTCACTTTTTAGATAGACTAAGATTTTTTGATAAGGTCAAAGCCACTTTTTCTAATGAACACGGCATAGTAACGAATGAAGACAGGCAGTGGGAACAGGCTTATCGTCATCGTTGGCAGCACGATAAGGTGGTGCGCTCAACGCATGGGGTAAATTGCACCGGTGGTTGTTCGTGGAAAATTTTTGTTAAAAATGGCTTGGTTTCTTTTGAGATGCAGCAGACCGATTACCCACGTACCAGGGACGATTTGCCTGACCATGAACCTCGTGGCTGTCAGCGCGGCGCATCCTTTTCTTGGTATTTATACAGTCCGCATCGCATCAAACACCCATTAATACGCGGACGTTTACTGGATCTATATCGCTTAGAGCGCATGGCCGGTAAAGACCCAGTCGAGGCATGGGCAGCCATTCAAGCGGATGCGGCTAAACGTAAAGCTTATACAGCGGTGCGCGGCTTAGGTGGATTTGTCCGCACCTCATGGGATGAGGTGAATGAAATTATCGCCGCTGCCAATGTGTATACCATTAAAAAATGGGGCCCAGACCGCATTTTTGGTTTTTCTCCTATTCCTGCGATGTCTATGATTTCTTACGCCGCAGGCTCCCGATTCCTTTCCCTTATCGGTGCGGCCTGCGGATCTTTTTATGATTGGTATTGCGACTTGCCGGCCGCCAGTCCGCAGACCTGGGGTGAGCAGACCGACGTGCCGGAAGCGGCCGATTGGTATAACTCAACCTACATCATTATCACCGGCGCTAACCTGCCGATGACACGCACGCCCGATGCGCATTTTGCCTCCGAAGTCCGATATAAAGGCGCAAAAATAGTGGCCATGGCACCCGATTATGCCGAGTTCTGTAAGTTCTCTGATTTATGGATGCCAATTAAACAAGGCACCGATTCTGCCGCTTTCTTGGCTATGGGTCACGTGGCATTGAAAGAGTTTTACATCAATGCTCAGGATGATTATTTCCAAGAATACGCTCGTAAATACACCGATTTACCTATGCAAGTGATGCTGCGTAAACAAGGCGATGCCTACGTATCGGATCGTTTTTTGCGCGCCTCGGATTTTGATGGGGCTTTGGGTGAAAGCAATAACCCCGAATGGAAGACCATCGTATTTGATCGCAAAACCTGTGCTTTTGCCGCACCCAATGGCAGCATAGGGTTTCGCTGGGGCGAAGAGGGTAAATGGAATTTATTAGAGCAAGCCGCTAACCACCAAATTGCTGCAGAACTGTCTTGCGTAGACGACAGGGATGACGTGGCCTCCGTTGGTTTTCCACATTTCACTCATGGCGAAGCCGATCTCCTTTACCGCAATGTTCCGGTGCGTAATGTGAAATTGGCCAACGGCGACACAGTATTGGTGGCGACCGTGTTTGATTTGCAGGTTGCGCAATACGGCATAGACCGTGGCTTAGGTGGCGACAATGTGGCCACCAGTTATGCCGATGCCGATGTGGCCTATACCCCGGCTTGGGCAGAAAAAGTCACCGGTGTGAAAGCTGCTGACATCGAGCGTACTGGCCGTGAGTTTGCTTATAACGCCTCTAAAACCAAAGGTAAATCCATGGTGATTATGGGCGCGGCCATTAACCATTGGTACCACAATGATTTATCTTATCGCGCCATCATGAATTTGTTGCACATGTGTGGTTGTGTCGGTCAAACCGGAGGCGGTTGGGCGCATTACGTGGGTCAAGAAAAACTCAGGCCACAAGCCGGTTGGGCGCCGATTGCCTTTGCCTTGGATTGGATGCGCCCACCGCGCCATACCAATTCCACTTCTTATTGGTATTTCCATACCGACCAATGGCGTTATGAAACACTGAATGCCGACAGTTTGTTGTCACCAGCGGGTAAGGGTAAGAATAAGGGCAATTCCATTGCCGATTACAACGTCAAAGCCGCGCGTATGGGCTGGTTGCCTTCCATGCCTAACTTCAATCGCAATCCAATTGAGCTGGCCGAGGAAGCCAAACAAAGCGGCGCGACCGATGAAGCCGGCGTGGCTAAGTACATTGCTGGGCAGTTGAAGTCAGGGGCATTGGATGTGGCCTACGCTGATCCCGATAATCCTGTTAATTGGCCGCGCAATTTATTTGTCTGGCGGGCCAATTTGATAGGCACTTCGGCCAAAGGTCACGAGTACTTTCTTAAACATTTATTGGGTGCGCAAAATGGCGTATTGCAAGAGTCTGGTGCCGGCCGAGCTAATAAAGAAGTGCAATGGCATGAGGATGCGCCAATCGGCAAATTGGATTTGATGGTGGACATCAATTTCCGTCTCAATTCTACTGGCGCTTATTCCGACATTATTTTACCAACGGCTACTTGGTACGAAAAAAATGATTTGAATACCACCGACATGCACCCGTTCATACATCCGTTGTCCGAGGCGGTGTCTCCTGGATGGGAATCGAAATCCGATTGGCAGATATTTAAAACGCTGGCTAAAACTTTTTCTGGCTTAGCCGAAAAGCATCTTGGCACCAAGCAAGAAGTGGTGGCCTTACCCATGCAACACGATTCAGCGGCCGAATTGGCCCAACCATTTGGTGAAGTTAAAAATTGGAAAGAAGGCGATTGCGAACCGATTCCAGGAAAAACCATGGCCATTATCAAAGTGGTAGAGCGGGCTTATGGCGATACTTACCGTAAATTCATCGCCCTAGGGCCATTGATGACCAAGCTAGGTAACAACATCAAGGGCATCGATTGGAACACCGATCAAGAGTACGAGGAGCTAAAAAAACACAACTCCACGGTCAAGGAGCCGGGCATTTCTTTTGGCATGCCGTCTTTGTCTGAGGACATCGAGGTGTGCGATTCCGTGATGCGCATGGCACCAGAAACCAATGGTGAAGTCGCGCATAAATCCTGGTCAGCTTTATCTAAGAAAACCGGCATGGATCACCACCATTTGTATGCCGGTCGACATGAAGATAAATTCACCTTTAAAGACATTCAAGCGCAACCACGCAAAATCATCACTGCGCCGACTTGGTCTGGTATTGAGTCCGAGCATGTGTCTTATACGGCGGGTTACACCAATATCCATGAGCATATTCCGTTCCGCACCTTAACCGGCCGCGCGCATTTTTACCAAGATCACGAGTGGATGCTGGATTTTGGCGAAGGCTTTTGTACTTACAAACCCATGGTTGATTTAGGCGAATTAAATGCTTTGCCTAACAGCGTTACCAGCAAACCACACTTGGCCTTAAATTGGATCACGCCGCATTCTAAATGGGGTATCCACTCTTCCTACCAAGATAATTTACGCATGCTGACTTTGTTCCGCGGTGGACCCTATGTATGGCTATCTGAAGACGATGCAAAATCGGTAGGCATAGAAGATAACGATTGGGTGGAAGCCGTAAACCATAACGGCGCAACCGTAGCACGGGCGGTGGTTTCGCAACGCGTGCCACGTGGCATGGCCATGATGTACCACGCGCAGGAGAAGAATGTAAACGTGCCAGGCTCTCCTTCCACCGGTAAACGCGGTGGTATTTTGAATTCGGTGACAAGGGTCATCATGAAGCCGACCAATATGATAGGCGGCTACGCACAGCTTTCTTATGGATTCAATTACTACGGTACGGTGGGTTGCCAACGCGACACCATGGTGGCGCTGCACAAAATAGCCGACAAAGACGTCGATTGGTTGGAACGTCCACTCACCGATGAGCGCGAAGCACAACTTAACCCCGTTGGCATTAGCGCCAAGTAAAAGGACATCAGGAGATTATTATGAAAGTACGTGCACAATTCGCCATTGTCTTTAATCTAGATAAATGCATAGGTTGCCATACCTGTTCGGTCACCTGTAAGAATGTTTGGACTAACCGAAAAGGCGTGGAATACGCTTGGTTTAATAACGTGGAATCCAAACCTGGAGTGGGTTACCCAAAACAGTGGGAAAACCAAGAAATTTGGCAGGGTGGTTGGGAATTGAAAAATGGCAAATTGGAGCTTAAATCTGGCGGTCGCACCAGCAAATTGCTTAATATTTTTGCTAACCCAGACATGCCAGAGATAGACGACTACTACGAGCCGTTTACCTACAATTACGCGCATTTGCAAAATGCCCCGCTGTCTGAGGCGACCCCCACCGCTCGGCCTATTTCGCAAATCACGGGTAAATCCATGGAGAAGATTAGCTGGGGACCCAATTGGGAAGACGATTTAGCCGGTGAATTCCATAAGCGTAGCAAAGACAAGAACATGGACAACATACAAAAGGAGATGTACGGTCAGTTTGAAAACACCTTCCACATGTATTTGCCGCGCATATGCAACCATTGCTTGAATGCCGCTTGCGTGGCCGCTTGCCCATCAGGCTCCATCTATAAGCGTGAAGAAGACGGCATTGTATTGGTGGATCAGGATAAATGCCGAGGCTGGCGCATGTGCGTGAGTTCCTGCCCATACAAAAAAGTATTTTATAACTGGGAGTCTGGCAAAGCCGAGAAGTGCATAGGCTGTTACCCTCGTGTGGAATCGGGTATGCCTACGGTGTGTTCAGAATCCTGTGTCGGGCGCATACGCTATAACGGCATCATGCTGTATGACGCTGACCGTATCGAAGAATTAGCCAGCATGGAAGACACGCAAGATTTGTACGAGGCGCAGCGCCGTATATTCTTAGACCCAAATGACCCAGAAGTCATTAAGGCCGCTAGATTAGAGGGCATCAATGAAGATTGGTTAACGGCAGCGCGTAATTCACCGATTTGGAAAATGGCCATGGATTGGAAAATCGCCTTTCCTATGCACCCTGAATTTCGTACTTTGCCCATGGTTTGGTACGTGCCACCCTTGTCGCCGGTGCAATCACAAATTGATCAGGGCAACCTGCCTGTGGGCCCAGATGGAGCGATCCCTTTGGCCGGATCGATGCGCTTGCCGGTGGAATACTTGGCGAATTTACTCACCGCAGGCAAAACCGAGCCTATCGAAAGTGCCTTGAATAAACTAATCGCCATGCGCAGTTACCAACGTTCCATCCACGTGGAAGGGCAAGTGGACACGCGTGCGATTGATGCCGCTGGGATTACAGAAGAGCAAGCTAAGGAAATGTACCGCTACTTGGCGATTGCCAATTACGAAGACCGTTTTGTTATTCCCACCGGGCATACCGAAGAAACCCTGGACGATTCCTTCGGCTTCCAAGGTCAAAATGGCTTTAACTTTGGTAACGATAGTTCGCACGGTGTGTCAAAAATTACTTTATTTCCACGACGTCGTAAAGACACGGTGGAGCCTAAAGAGCTGGCACCGGCTAGCGATAATAATAGTTAAGCCCCAAAGGAAACCGTATGCAAATTTACAAATTATTATCGGCTTTGTTGGATTACCCGAGTCAAGATTTGCTCAATAACTTGCCAGAATTGCAGGCATTTGTCGAGCAAAGTCTAGAAATCGACCAGGCTGAACGACTGGCTTTGCACGCTTTTTTAGCTCACCTGACAAGTAAATCTTTGACGGATCTGCAAGCCGACTACGTGCAAACTTTTGATATGACAGCTGAACACAGCTTGCATTTAACTCACCATTTATTTGGCGACGATAAAAATCGGGGGCCAGCTTTGATTGATTTAGGGGAGCTGTATAAAGATTATGGCGTGGAGGTGGTGAGTAAGGAACTACCCGATTACTTGCCCTTAATTCTGGAATTTGCCGCTTATTTGGACGAGAACGAGGCGACGGTATTCTTATCGGATGCCAAAAAGGTCTTCGCGGTATTGACCGAAAATCTCCAAAAAGCCAACAGCCCCTACGCCGCATTGTTGTCGATGATAGACAATCGCGCCACGCTAACTAAATTGGCCGCCTAAGCTAAGCGACCTTTAAGGAGAAAAACATGAATTTACACCACTTTGTTTACGGCATTTACCCCTACATTGCGCTAAGTGTTTTTTTGCTGGGCAGTTTGCAGCGCTTTGACCGCGAGCAATACACCTGGAAGAGTGATTCTAGCCAACTTCTGTCTAAAGCCAATATGCGCTTAGGCAGCAATCTATTTCACGTTGGCATACTGGCCATTTTTGCCGGGCACGCGGTTGGTTTATTGACGCCGCATGGTGTGTTTACTTGGCTAGGTGTTAGTGATATGACGCACCAAATGGTGGCCATTTGGGCCGGATCTATTTTCGGTGGGATGTGTTTGGTCGGCGGGCTTATCTTATGGGTACGGCGCATGTTTAATGCCCGCGTGTCAGCAGCCAGTCGTGGTTCGGATAAATTCATACTGACTTGGCTATTGATTACCTTGATGTTGGGCTTGTCTACCATACCGGTGTCGATAGGCCATGCTAATCACGGCAATCCTAGTGTCATGATTGCTTTGGCTGAGTGGGTGCAAAGCATTGTTTATTTGCGCCCGGATCCCAGCTTGTTGGATGGCGTGGATACGGTATTTAAAATCCATTTATTTTTTGGCATGACGGTGTTCTTGGTGTTCCCATTTACCCGCATGGTGCATGTATGGAGTGCCCCGTTTGGCTACGTCAATCGACCTTATCAAATTGTTCGTAGCAAACGTAAACTTTAACCCCCCTAGGAAATGACCATGAAAACCTCGTTAACTGTTCGATCATTGCCTGCGGTTTTTATGCTGGCTGGACTTATTAGCATCAGCCTGCCTAGCCATGCCGAAGAAGCACTGGCGCCGGCCAATTGGCTTGAGGCGATACAGCAGGGCAAAGCCATGACCAATTTTAGATTGCGTTACGAACACGTTGATCAAGAGCCTTTGGCCAATAACGCTAATGCTTTTACTTTGCGTAGTTTAATTGGTTGGCAAACGGCCCCATTGCACAATATTAGCTTGGCTGCACAATTGACCGATGTGCATGAATTCAATCACGACTTTAACGACAGGCGGGATAATCTATCCGAAGCCGGAAGGGCCACTTACCCTAATGTGGTTGACCCGTCTTACACCGACATCAATCAGTTGTATGTGGATTGGACCGGCATTGCAAACACCAGGCTGCGTTTAGGTAGGCAACAACTCAACTTGGATAACGTGCGCTTTATTGGCGACATCGGTTTTAGACAAAACATGCAAGTGTTTGATGGCGTTTCGCTGTTAAATAAAAGCCTACCGGACACGGAATTGTTCGCCGCCCATTTTGATAGGGTGCGGCAAATTAATACCGCCTTACGTCGCGGCAATGTCGATATGCTTAATGCCAAGTATCGCCTAGCACCGAACACTTCTTTGGTGGCATACGGCTATTTGATTGATGTTGCCAATTTGAGTCAGAACAATGGGAGTGCCACTGCATCGCCAACGGCTGCGCAAGCCGGTAATGGTTTGGGTGGCAGCCAAGATTCGACGCCCTCCGCCACCACTGATGCCAGTAGTAAAACCATGGGTGTGCGCATTGATGGGTCGGCTAAAGTGAGTTCGGACTGGAAAGTGCTGTACACCGCGGAATACGCCAAACAGGATGACTACCGTGGCGTCAGCGCATTGATCGATGCGCATTATTATAAATTAGGCGGTGGCGTAGGCTATGGCAACTGGTCATTGCGCTTTGATCATGAAACGCTGTCTAGCAATGGCGGACGCTATGCATTTCAAACGCCTTTAGGCACCAATCATTTATTTCAAGGTTGGGCGGATGTTTTTCTAATAACCCCACCCCAAGGCATAAAAGACAGCTTTGTTAGCGTGGCTGGCAACATAGAAAAAGTGAAATTGTATGCCGAATACCACGTGCTTAAATCCGATGAGCAGTTTGATAGCCTACTAAGCGTGCTGGGTGATAAATACGGTCACGAGTTCGATGCCAGCATCAGTTACCCGGTGAGTAGCAAGCTCAACGCTAAATTAGAATACGCCAAATTTACTGAGTCGGATGTGTACGGCACGAGCTTAACGGCAGCCGTACGTAAAGGCGACAAAGAAATTGTTTGGCTCACGGCTTTATACTCTTTCTAATTTTTCATGCAGAAGTCCTCCTCCCCCCATGCTTTAATCGATAGCTTTGGTCGCAAGGTAGACTACATCCGTCTATCGATTACCGATAGGTGCGATTTTCGCTGTGTTTATTGCATGACCGAGCAAGCAAATTTTCTGTCACGCGACGATGTTTTGACTTTGGAAGAATACGCCCGTCTGGTTAAGGTGTTTGTTGAGCTTGGCGTGCATAAAGTGCGCATCACTGGCGGTGAGCCGCTGGTGCGTAAAAACGCATTGCGTTTATTTGAAACTATTGGGCAATTGCCGGGTTTGCATGAATTGGTCATCACCACTAACGGTTCCCAATTAGAGCAACAAGCACGGGCGTTAAAGCAAGCCGGCGTGAAGCGAGTGAACATCAGTTTAGACAGCCTTGATGCTAGGCGTTTTCGTCAAATCACCCGAGTTGGTCATTTAGACAAAGTGTTGCGTGGCATTGCCGCGGCCAAGCAGGCAGGTTTTGAAAACATCAGGCTTAATAGTTTGCTCATGCGCGGAATTAACGACGATGAGGCGCTGGACCTGGTTGCGTTTGCCATTGCACAAGACTTGGACATTGCCTTTATTGAAGAAATGCCGCTTGGTGCCGTGCACCATGTGCGTCGTGACAGCTACGTAAGCAATGATCAAACTTTGGGTTTACTGAGGACGCGTTACGATTTAATCGCCAGTCCTGTCTGCACGGGTGGACCGGCACGCTATTGGCAAATTCCCAACAATAAAACCAAAATTGGCTTCATTTCACCACACAGCCATAATTTCTGTGAGGCCTGTAATCGGATACGCATTAGTTGTCAGGGCGAGTTGCATCTTTGCTTAGGACGAGAGCACGCGGTGGATTTAAAACCGTTCTTAAGGGGCTACCCAAATGACGATGGGCCACTTAAGCAGGCCATTATAGACAGCATGCAGATCAAACCTCAAGGCCATGATTTTGATTTGAGTCGTGCCGCACCGGCAGTAGTACGATTTATGTCTTACACTGGCGGTTGAGCTAGGAAATGGCCCTTAAAGATTGGCTCTTATCTGACTTTTCTAGCATTAAATTTCGCTAGACCACTGGCCACCAATGAATACGCGGCCGGCACCACCACCAAGGTCAGCAGGGTAGACGATATCATGCCGCCTATGATGGCTACCGAAAGGGGTTTGTTGGTTTCGGAGCCGGCGCCTAAGCCTAAGGCAGCTGGCAGCAGCGCTAAGATGATGGTCAGCGAGGTCATCAGCACAGGGCGTAAGCGTATTGGGCACGCTTCCTTGAGCGCGTCGTTTACATTGGCACCTTTTGCCACCAGTTGATTGGTCAAATCCACCAGCAGAATTGAGTTTTTCGCCACCAAGCCTATCAGTAAGACCAGCCCTATCATGGAGTAAATGTTAAGCGTGTCGCCAGTAATGAGCAGCGCAATGAGC
>CAJBBQ010000007.1 GCA_903951385.1 uncultured Pseudomonadota bacterium | reverse complement strand
TACCGTGTCGCCATAGACGACGCGGTGGCGGGCCGTCCTTTTGATTGGAATTTGTTGGGCGAATTAGAGAACTTAGCCAACCGTGGTTACACCGATGGCTTTTATCAGCGCCATCACACGGCCGAGCATCAAAACTACAAGCAAGGCTATTCCGTTTCCAATCGCAGTTTGTATGTGGGCGATGTGGTGGCGTACGATGCGACGACAGGCTTGGCGGACATAGAGGCGCGCAATAAATTTTCCGTGGGTGACCGTTTGCAAATTATCCACCCTAGCGGCAATTGCGATTTGCTAGTGGAGAACATGTATAACAAAAAAGGTGAAGCCGTTCAGCAGGCAGCCGGCAGTGGTTATTTTGTGCGCTTACCGGTAGCGGCACAAAATCTAAACAATGCCATGGTGGCCAAATACTTATAAAAAAACCTAACAAACGTCCTGTTTGTTAGGTTGTTGAACGCTTAGCTGGCCTAGCCGGTAATGTAAGACTCTAGCTGCTTAATTAAGCGTTGTTGGTAATCTATGGTTTCTTTAACCAAATCACCGATAGAGAGCATGCCAACCACTTTGCCGTTGTCCAGCACCGGTAAATGGCGTATGCGTTTTTCTGTCATGACGGTCATGGCTTGCTCTACCGTGTCGCCTAATTTAACGGAAATCACGTTAGCCGTCATGACCTCGCTTACCGCAGTGGTTTTTGAAGATTTGCCTTTTAGTACCACTTCCCTAGCGTAGTCACGCTCAGAGAATATCCCCACTAGTTTTTCGCCTTCTAGCACCATCAGCGCGCCAATTTCGTACTCTGCCAACACCACCAATGCATCAAACACTGGACGGTGTGGGGCAATCGAGATTACTTCTTGGTGTTTTTTGGTCGCCAGTAATTGTTGTATTGTTTTCATTATTCTCTCCTTGCAAAAGCGCTAGCCAAAAATATACACCTTATAATGCGTGTTACACAATTGAATTGGAAAAATACTTAAGCCCCCCATCATGCATAAAAATACCGTCATAAAAGCCTTGTTGGCTTTGTTCGTGCTTACTTTAATTTGGGGGTATAACTGGGTAGTGATGAAGGTGGCGGTGCAATATGCTAGCCCATTTCAGTTTGCCGCCATGCGCACTGTGTTTGGCGCCTTGGTTTTGTTTGGTTTGATTGCGCTGACCAAGCGCCCTTTGGCCTTGAGTCATTTCCCCACCATGTTGGCCTTGGGGTTGCTGCAAACAGTGGGCTTTACCGGTCTGCTGATATGGGCCTTGGTTGAAGGCGGCGCGGGTAAAACGGCCGTGCTCACTTACACTATGCCGTTTTGGGTACTGTTGTTTGCTTGGCCTATGCTGGGTGAAAAGGTGCAAGGCTGGCAATGGTTGGCGGTCCTGTTTGCACTCATGGGCATGCTGTTTATTTTTGATCCGCTGCACATCAAGGCCGATGGCTTTAGCATGTTTTTAGCGTTGTGTTCGGGCATATCCTGGGCGGTCTCCGCCATCATTTCCAAAAAACTGCATCAACGTGAACCGCATTTGGATTTGCTCAATCTGACTGCTTGGCCTATGTTGTTGGGCTCCATTCCCATCCTTGCCATAGCCTTAATTTTGCCAGCGCCGCCCATACAATGGACCAGCGGTTTTATTTATGCCGTGCTGTTTAATGTGTTTTTAAGCGGTTGCTTGGCTTGGGTATTATGGCTGTATGCCTTGCAGCGTTTGCAGGCCGGCGTGGCTAGTATGGCGTCGATGTTAGCCCCGGTGATAGGGGTTATCGCCGCCTGGGTGCAGTTAAACGAAGTGCCCAATTTGTATGAACTGATAGGCATGGTGTTGATTGCCCTGTCCTTGATTACCATCTCCATCATTAACATCCGTAAGCACACGCAAATTGATCCGGCCCAAGGCCAGGAGTAATGTGGCCAGGCAGGCTTGTGATAAAATACTGGCTATTTTTTAAGTCTTAAGGGTAGGTCAAATGGCAGGTCATAGTAAGTGGGCAAATATTCAACATCGCAAAGGCCGTCAAGATGCCAAGCGCGGCAAAATATTCACCAAAATTATTAAAGAGATCACGGTTGCGGCCCGTTTAAGCGGTGGCGACGTGACCATGAACCCACGCTTGCGCGCGGCGGTAGCCGTGGCCAAGGAAGAAAACATGCCGGCCGATAACATCACGCGCGCCATCAAAAAAGGCACGGGTGAATTAGAAGGCGTGAACTACGAAGAAATTCGTTACGAAGGCTATGGCATCAATGGCGCGTCCATCATTATTGATTGTTTAACCGACAATAAGCAGCGTGCGGTAGCCGATGTGCGCCACGCATTGACTAAGTTTGGTGGCAACTTGGGTACCGATGGTTCGGTGGCTTTTATGTTTAAACATTGCGGCAGTTTGGTCTACGAGCCAGGCACCAACGAAGATAAAGTCATGGAAGTGGCTTTGGACGCGGGTGCGGAAGACGTCGTCAGCGATGAGGATGGCAGCATAGAAGTGATCACTGCGCCCAATGATTTTATGGCCGTCAAAGAAGCCATGGAGGCGGCCGGCTTGAAAGCCGTCATGGCAGAAGTCACCATGAAGCCCATGAATGAAATAGAACTCACTGGCGACGATGCGCTAAAAATGCAAAAAATATTGGACGCATTGGACGATTTAGACGACGTGCAAGACGTCTACACCAGCGCCTTAATCGACGACTAGTGGCCAAAATCACCATACTCGGTATCGACCCTGGCCTGCGCATGACGGGCTTTGGGTTGATTGAAAAAGACGGCGAAAAAATTCATTACATCGCCAGCGGCACCATCAAAACGGCCAGCGCCAAAAAGAATAAGGTAGTCGGTGAAGACGACAGAGAAGAGTTGCCGGCGCGCTTAAAAGTCATATTGGATGGCTTATTCGAAGTCATCGACACCTACCATCCCAATCAAGTCGCCATAGAAAAAGTGTTCGTTAACGTAAATCCGCAGTCGACGCTGTTACTGGGTCAGGCGCGCGGCGCTGCCATAAGCGCAGCCGTTATTCGTGATTTAAGCGTGGCCGAGTACACGGCTTTGCAGGTCAAACAGGCGGTGGTCGGCAACGGCCATGCCGATAAAGAGCAAGTGCAAGCCATGGTGAAGCGCCTGCTTAATCTGGCTGCCACGCCTAAGCCCGATTCTGCCGATGCCTTGGCATGTGCTATTTGCCATGCCCACGGCGGCCAAGGTTTGGGTAAATTGGCCACCGCCGGATTTAGGGTGCGTGGCGGCCGTTTGGTTTAGAAGTCAACCGTTAGCCATGCCTTATTGTTAGCATGGGTCTTGATAAGGGAGTTGCAATGATAGGACGTTTGAATGGCACGCTGTTGGAAAAGACGCCGCCACTAATCTTGATTGATTGCCACGGGGTCGGTTACGAATGCGAAGTGCCCATGAGCACTTTTTATAACCTGCCCGCCCTAGGTGAAAAAGTCGTGATGTTGACGCATTTTGTCGTGCGGGAAGATGCGCAATTGTTATACGGCTTTGGCAGCGAGCAAGAGCGCGCCACCTTTAGGCAGTTATTGAAAGTGAACGGCATAGGGGCGAAATCGGCTTTGTCCATATTGAGTGGCTTGTCTATAGACGACCTAGCCCAAGCCGTGGCCATGCAAGACAGTGCCATGTTAACGCGCGTGCCGGGTGTGGGTAAGAAAACCGCCGAACGCCTGTTGCTGGAACTCAAAGATAAATTTAGCCTGGCCGGCCTGAATGCCGCCCAAGCCAACCAACCCAAATCGGCTGCCAGCGATGTACTCAATGCCCTTATTTCATTAGGGTACAATGAGCGTGAAGCCTTGGCTGCGGTGAAATTATTGCCCAGCGACAGCACGGTTGCAGAAGGCATTAAACAAGCTTTAAAATCCCTGTCAAAATAACCGTTATGCACGCTTGAGTTAGCGCATTGGTATGCGCCGCGACGCAAGCGTATTGGAAAAAACGCCCATGATAGAAACCGATCGTCTGATCGCCCCTGATACCGAAAGCCCCCAAGAGGAGGCCTTAGAGCGTGCCTTGCGTCCCAAGTTATTGGACGAATACGTGGGCCAAGAAAAAGCCCGCAGTCAGTTGGAAATCTTCATCAACGCGGCGCGTGGTCGCAGTGAAGCGCTCGATCATGTCTTGCTGTTTGGCCCGCCTGGTTTGGGAAAAACCACTTTGGCGCACATCATTGCCAAAGAAATGGGCGTTAACATGCGACAAACATCGGGTCCGGTGTTGGAACGTGCCGGCGATTTAGCGGCCTTGCTGACCAATTTAGAACCCAATGACGTGTTGTTTATCGATGAGATTCATCGCCTGTCACCGGTGGTGGAAGAGATATTGTACCCGGCCATGGAAGATTACCGTTTGGACATCATGATAGGCGAGGGACCGGCTGCCCGCAGCGTGCGATTGGATTTACCGCCGTTTACCTTAATTGGCGCTACTACCCGTGCCGGCATGCTGACCAATCCCTTGCGCGATCGGTTTGGCATCGTCTCCCGCTTGGAGTTGTACACGGCGGATGAGTTGGCGCGCATCGTCCAACGCAGCGCCGGATTGCTGGAGGTGGCTATGGTGGACACCGGATCGTTAGAGATCGCCAAGCGCTCACGCGGTACGCCACGCATTGCCAACCGTTTATTACGTCGCGTGCGCGACTACGCGC
>CAJBBQ010000006.1 GCA_903951385.1 uncultured Pseudomonadota bacterium | reverse complement strand
GACACGCCAATTTGGCTTGATAGGTGCGGGCCTTGCTGCGACGGCTGGAGCAGCCTTAACGCTTATTGGCATGGTCATGCTTATGCGCAGCAACAATCGGGCCGCTTAAGGAGTCGTAGGGGAAAGAACGGAATTATTTACAGCGAGTAATTTCTTCAGCGGGCCTTACCCACTCCAGCGTTTTTCCAAACAAAGAGATGCCTACATAACCTCGTATTTTAAGTGTGCCTTCAGGGCTTAATTTCATGGTGCTGCTAAAAGTGAGGCCATCGTCTGGGTTGTAAATTTCTCCATCCTGCCAAAGCGCATCGTTAGCAGGCTGGAATCCAGTCAAAATTTGCAAGCCACACAGCGGCCTATCGCGCAAAGCTTCGTTAGGATTGTGTTTGTCACGCTTAGGCAGACCGTTAGCCGATACAGGTTTTTTTAACCAGTACAAGCTGCCACAAAGCTTGCTACCGCAGTCTTCCACCATCACCGCAAACTTTTGCCGGTTGGGGTCTTTGTTGTCCACCCACAAACCTTGAATTTTATGCTCGGCGGCCCCCGCCAAAGCCGATGTGCTAAAAGCACCAACAAGGACTGAAAGCACTAGCAAGCGGATTGTTTTACTCATAACAGGGGCACTCAAAGTTGCTCGCATAGCATGTCTATTCTTCGGATACATAATCAGATTTGAACAAAAAATAGTTACTTTTTATGTTCACGGTTCCAAGCCGCTACGTTTTTTAATGGCTGCTTAACGTAGCTGCTGGCCTGAATTAAACGCACAATCACGCGGTTAACCAAGGTGCCTAGGCGGTCCATAGGCCTGTCGATATCAATGAATAAAACCGCACGGAATTCATCGGTGTCGTTACGCACCTCATGCTCGTAAGCATCATCAAACAGCACCACTTTACCCTCTTCCCAGTGCAAATATTGGTCATGCACACGTATCCAAACGCTTTTTCGGTCTTTAGGTATTTTCAGGCCTAGGTGGGCACGAATCACCGCACGCGTAGGACCTTTATGCGGCTCTATGTGATAGCGTGGTGCCAAGATTGAAAACATGGCCGTGCGCATGCCAGGCAACGCTTCCAGCGCAGCGGCTGTTTTTGGGCATAGGCTACAGTTGTCGTCAACGCGCTCGCCATACACATAAAAAGCAAACGTCTTCCAATTATTCCCTTTGGAAATGCGTTTTTGATCAGGTGACAATTGATGAAAGGTTGGAATGTCTTCTGGATTTTTTAATAGCGCGTCCAATTCCGCGCGGATATCTGCGTAAGCCGCTTCCAGTTGAGGCACCCAAGTAAATTCATCGTTACCGATAACGGGCGTGGTGCTAATCAGTGAATGACGCGCTTGAAAATCACCCATCCAGCGCAAAAAATGCTTGCCCACTTTCATGGTTGCCCGACGCCATAATGGCGATTTATCTGTTGAATTTGCAGTGATCATGTCCATGGATTTCTAGCCTTCACTATGCATAAAACTTAATTTTATCATGACGTAACCGATGCGCCCATGCTTATGGGTAGGCTTGGTGATTGGCTGTAATTACAGATATATTTTATTTGATTACGGTTTTAACTGCTTTTAAGGTGTTCGCCCAAACCTCAACATAGGGTGCCCTAGCATCAATTTCAACAAGCTTAGCCCCGTTATAATTCAAGCTAGGCATCACATCAATTTTATCCTGCAACTCGGCCATGCTGTGATCGGGTTTGCGTCCGTGTGCGGTTACTGCATCAATATTAAGCCGTATGATTAATGCCGGTTTTTGTTGCGCCATCCACTGATAGAGTTTTAATTCACGCGCGGCTATGTGACGCAACAGCCAATTGTCTTGGATGCTAGCCTTCATGCCGGGGCCATCGTAACGAAAGCCGGTAATCTCCGCTTGCGGGTATCGATCGGCCACCACCAAAATACCCTGCGCAGATAAACGCATGACGCGTTTCATTTTGCTAACACGCCACATAGACAAAATGTGCATGATGAGGGCCGTCAATGTGCCAGCCGGCTTTTGTTTCATGTCTTGCGCACGCTCGGCTTTGGCGGCTAAATAGCGCTCTAAGCGCACCCCTACAAAAGGCAAATATTTAATTTTATCGCCCATTTCACCTGAAATTAAACCTAAATAACGGCGCTCGGCCGGGCCTTTGCTTTGCAAATACGCTAACAAATCAGCGGTTAGGGTGGACTTGCCGGTGCCATCGCACCCCACCACGGCAATCACGCCTGTTAACTGGGTGTTTTTATCGGCGAGTGGTTTGTTTGATT
>CAJBBQ010000005.1 GCA_903951385.1 uncultured Pseudomonadota bacterium | reverse complement strand
GGTCATGGATTTGGTTGAATTAACCAATAACTTGTAGGCGTGCTCACCAAATGCGGCCTTAATAGCATTGGTTTCATTGGCATCGCCGAGTGGCGTTGATGTGCCGTGCGCATTTATAAATTGAATCTCACTGGGGTCTATGCCTGCATTATTGATCGCATTCACCATGGATCGACGTGGTCCATCCATATTTGGCGCTGTCATGTGATAGGCATCAGCACTCATGCCATAGCCACTAAGCTCTGCATAAATTTTTGCGCCACGTTTTTTTGCGTGTTCGTATTCTTCTAGCACCATAACCCCGGCGCCTTCGCCAATAACAAAGCCGTCTCGGTCTTTGTCCCAAGGCCTACTTGCTGTTGTTGGGTCATCGTTACGTGTGGACAACGCCCTGGATGCGGCAAAGCCACCTACGGTCAATTGCGTGATGGCTGATTCAGCGCCTCCCGCAATCATGACATCGGCGTCGCCATACTCTATCATGCGCGATGCGTCACCGATGGAATGCGTGCCTGTGGTGCAGGCTGTAACAATAGCAACGTTAGGGCCTTTTAAACCGAAAATAATGCTCAGATTACCTGAGATCATGTTGATAATGGTGCCAGGTATAAAGAAGGGAGATATTTTGCGCGGACCGGATTCTTTATAAAGCACATCGGTGTCTTCAATAAGCTGTATGCCACCTATGCCAGAGCCTATCGATACCCCTATGCGCTCTGCATTTTCTTCCGTCACTTCTATGCCTGAGTCTTTAAAGGCTTCTATGCCTGCCGCCAATCCATACTGGATGAATGTATCCATGCGCCTGGCATCTTTGGCTGAAATGAAATCTTCCGCATTAAAATCTTTAACTTCACCGGCTATGGTTGAAGCAAAAGCCGTCGTGTCAAATTTAGTGATCTTTGAGATACCCGATTTTCCGGCTACCAGATTAGTCCAGGCTGTATTTACACCAATACCAACTGGTGACACGACCCCAAGGCCGGTAACAACAACACGACGTTTATTTGCTGGTTTAGACATAAGAATAGGCTCTTAGAAAAAGTTAACCCAGAAATCTTAGACAAAAATTGTTAAATGATTTCTGGGTTTTAATGCGACGCTGCTACTAATGTGTACTTCCTTGCGCATGAGCAAGCTCTCAGTAACGTGCTTACATTTGAATTTATTTTAGGTTGGTATTGATGTAATCAATCGCTAATTGAACCGTAGTGATTTTTTCCGCTTCTTCGTCTGGAATTTCGCAGTCAAATTCTTCTTCTAGCGCCATTACCAGTTCAACAGTATCAAGCGAATCGGCACCTAAATCATCTACAAATGATGATGAGTTTTTAACATCAGCTTCATTTGCACCAAGTTGTTCAGTCACAATTTTTTTAACGCGTTGTTCGATGTCAGACATCTAATTACCCCTTTTAATAAAAAATAGCCGTGTTTATGTAACAAATCAGCTAAGTTGATATTCTACCAAAACTCGGCAAAAATAAATAAAAACTTTTAAACCATCAGCATGCCGCCGTTAACGTGTATGGTTTCGCCGGTGATATAAGCGGCAGCTGGCGAAGCTAAAAATGCCACTGTGGCTGCGATTTCTTTCACTTGGCCTAAGCGTCCCACGGGAATGCGCGCCAGCATCTTATTGGCAATGTCTTCAGGCAGGTCGGCGGTCATGTCGGTTTCTATGAAACCCGGTGCTACGCAGTTAACGGTTATGCCGCGGCTACCGACTTCGGCTGCCAGCGATTTAGTAAAACCGGTCATGCCGGCTTTTGCGGCGGCGTAATTGGTTTGCCCTGCATTGCCCATGTGCCCCACAACCGAAGATATGCTGATAATGCGTCCTACCCTGGCTTTCATCATAGGCCTTAGAACGGCCTGGCTCATGCGAAAGACCGAGCTTAGGTTGGTGCTGATGACGTCATTCCAGTCTTCGTCCTTCATGCGCATTAACAAGGTGTCGCGGGTAATGCCGGCATTATTGACTAATATACTAACGTCACCGTATTTTTCTGCGATGCCGTTTAATGTCGCTTCAACCTGCTCGGCATGATTAACATCCAGCGCCATACCCTCACCTTTGATACCATTAGCTGAAAAATGGCTGCTGATAGACGCGGCACCCGCTGCCGATGTTGCCGTTCCAATAACCGTGGCGCCAAGTTCACCCAGCGCTAATGCAATCCCTGCGCCTATGCCGCGGCTAGCGCCTGTAATTAAAGCAATTTGTCCGGTTAGCATATCAAGTCCTTGTTTAAATTAACTATTATATTAAATAAAATGCTTACAAAAGCGCCTTGAATTCTTGCATGCTTTCATTACTGGTTAATGCTGTGCATGAAAAATCCGCTGCTATGCGTTTTGTAAGGCCTGCCAACACCTTGCCTGGGCCGCACTCGGCGCCATGCAGTATGCCTTGATCGTATATGGTTCGCACTGTCTCTACCCATCGCACCGGGCTGTATAACTGCTGCACCAGTGCGGCTTTTATTTCCGCCCCAGTTTGATGAGCCGATACGTCTGAATTATGCAAAACAGGGATTTGTGGAGCAGCAATCGTGACGCCACTCAAGTAGTCGGCTAACATGTCTGCCGCCGGCTGCATTAGTGCGCAATGCGACGGAACACTCACCGGCAGGGCCACAGCACGTTTCGCCCCTCTCGCTTTGGCCAATGCCATGCCGCGTTCAACGGCCTCTTTATTCCCAGCAATGACCACTTGCCCTGGCGAGTTAAAATTCACGGCTTGTAAAACCTGATTTTCTGCGGCGTCGCTACAAACTTCAGCCACAGCAAGATCGTCCAATCCCAATAG
>CAJBBQ010000004.1 GCA_903951385.1 uncultured Pseudomonadota bacterium | reverse complement strand
TTTTGGTGCGGGTGTTTGATGCCGTGATTGCGGCTGGTGCCACCACCATCAACGTGCCCGACACCGTTGGTTACTCTATCCCAGCACCTTGGGGCGAGCGCATGCGCGATTTAATTGCACGCGTCAAAGACAGCGACAAGGTGGTCTGGTCTACCCATTGCCATAACGATTTGGGCATGGCCGTGGCTAATTCCTTGGCCGCCGTCATGGGTGGCGCACGGCAAGTGGAATGCACCATCAACGGCTTAGGCGAACGCGCCGGCAACGCCAGTTTGGAAGAAGTGGTGATGGCATTGCGCACGCGTCGCGATGTGTTCAATCTTGAGACCAGCATCGATGCCACGCAAATCGTGCCCACCAGTAAATTGGTCTCCACCATCACCGGTTACCCGGTGCAACCGAATAAAGCCATCGTCGGCGCCAATGCCTTTTCGCATGAATCCGGCATACACCAAGACGGCGTGCTTAAACACCGCGAAACCTATGAAATCATGCGCGCCGAAGACGTGGGCTGGGGCGCCAATAAATTAACCTTGGGTAAATTGTCTGGGCGCAATGCGTTTAGATCGCGCTTAAAAGAATTGGGCATAGAGTTGGCCACGGAAGATTTGTTGAACGCCGCGTTTGCCCGCTTCAAAGATTTGGCCGATAAAAAATCGGAAATCTTTGACGAAGATTTGCATGCCTTGGTCAGCGATGAATTCTTGTCTGTGGCCACCGAGCATTTTAAGTTGGTCTACTTGCAAGTGGCATCGGTGACCGGTGAAGTGCCGCATGCCAGCATCACCTTGTCCGAAAATGGCCAAGAAAAACGTGCCGAAGCCAGTGGCGGTGGCCCAGTGGATGCCGCATTCAAGGCCATAGAAAGCATCGCGCAAAGTGAGGCCGAATTGCAGTTGTATTCGGTTAACAACATCACCAGTGGCACCGATGCGCAAGGTGAAGTGACGGTCCGTTTGTCTAGAGGGGGTCGCATTGTTAATGGGCAAGGCGCCGATACCGACATCGTGGTGGCTTCTGTAAAAGCGTATTTAAATGCGCTGAATAAAATACAGTCCAAATCGGAGCGGGCTCACCCGCAGGTTTAGCTTGCCAGCAGCGAGCTTGTCTCGCGCTGGCAGTGAACGCCCTTACGCATGCACATTAAACAACAAACTCTGTTAATAGGCTTGTGCCTGTTTTGCACCTATTTCATATGGGGTTCCACTTACCTGGCCATCCGCTTTGGCATAGAAAGCTTTCCGCCGTTTCTCATGGCGGGCATACGCTTTACCGTGGCGGGCTTGATTTTGTACGCGCTGATGCGCTACTTAGGCGCACCCAATCCGAATCGTCAGCAATGGCTAGGCGCCGGTGTCGTCGGCTTGTTGTTACCGGCATTGGGCAATGGCACCGTGTGCTACGTGCAGCAAACCGTGTCGTCCAGTGTGGCGGCCTTGGCCATCGCTACCGCACCGATCTGGATGGCTGTTTTTTCCTCTATATGGGGGCACAAAATTACCGCTAGAGAATGGCTGGGCGTGGCCGTGGGTTTGCTCGGCATAGGCTTGTTAAATTTAGGTGGCAGCTTGCACGGCAATTTGGCTGGCGCGCTCTTGTTGATTTTTGCCGCCGCCACCTGGTCGTTTGGATCGGTATGGAGTAAACGTTTGGCGATGCCGGCCGGCTTCATGGCCAGTGCCGTGCAAATGTTGGTCGGCGGCCTGGCCTTGTTGCTGATCAGCAGCCTGCAAGGCGAAACTTGGCCTCAGCAAATCAGCAACAAGTCCTGGGCAGCCATGCTGTTTTTAGTGGTATTAGGTTCTTTGGTGGCCTACAGCGCCTACCAATATTTACTTAACACCGTGCGACCCTTGGTGGCCAGCAGCAACACCTTTATCAATCCGATAGTGGCGTTTGTGTTGGGCATGGTGTTTGCCAACGAGCACGTTACCGGCATGGAAGTCACGGCCTTGGCAGTGATATTGATAGGCGTATTTTTAGTGCTATCCAACCCAAATAAAGAATTATAAATTTAACCGTAAAGACGATTGCAATGAAACAAAACTTGGCCTTGTTCGATTTAGATAACACCTTGCTGGCTGGCGACAGCGATTACAACTGGAGCTTGTTTTTAATTAAGCAAGGCTTGTTGGATGAAAAAACCCACCACGAACGCAACGAGCAGTTTTACTTGGATTATAAAAACGGCAACTTGGATATTTACAAGTTTTTAGCCTTCCAATTAAAACCCTTGTCGGAACACAGCATGGCCGATTTAAACGCCTTGCATGCTAAGTACATGGACACGGTAATACGCCCCATGATGACGAAAAAGGCCCAGGATTTGGTTAATCAACATAAAGCCCAAGGCGATTTGTGTTTGGTGATTACCGCCACCAACAGCTTTGTCACCAAGCCGATTGCGCAAGCTTACGGTATAGCGCATTTGATCGGTACCGATCCGGAAATGGTCAATGGTGCATACACCGGCGGCGTGGCAGGGGTGCCGAGTTTTCAAGAAGGCAAGGTAACGCGATTAAAGCAATGGTTGACTGAGCGCGGTCAGGTATTGGCGGATTTTGAGCAGAGTTATTTTTACAGCGATTCGCACAATGACTTGCCCTTGATGAAGCTGGTGACCCACCCGGTGGCGGTCGATGCCGATGCCAAGCTGACGGACTACGCGCAGCAACACGGTTGGCCGCACATCAGCTTGCGCTAGACTTTAGCGGCCTAGCAGGACTTGCAGTATGAATTTGCTGCCTAGGTAGGCCAGCAGCAACAGCGCAAAGCCAGCCAAGGTCCAGCGTATGGCTTTCATGCCGCGCCAACCGTAGCGAACGCGGCCAAATAATAAGGCGGCGTAGATGACCCAGCTGGCAATGGAAAACACCGCCTTGTGATTGAACTGCAAAGGCTGGCCAAAAATTTCTTCAGAAAACAGCATGCCGCTCAACAGCGTGATGGTCAGTAAAACAAAGCCCATGCTAATGATTTGAAATAACAAGGCTTCCATCACCATTAAGGGTGGAAAATTAGGCAGGCGCAACAAGCTGGATTTGTTATGCAAGCTGCGTTCCGCAAACAGCATGAGCAGGGCGTGCAAAGTGGCGAAGGTGAATAGGCTGTAAGCGAGCAAGGCGATGGCAATGTGCGCTAAAAATAAAGCCGATTCGCCGTTAGGGTAGGTGTGGTCTGCCACCATGTAAGCCGGCAACACGGCAAACACCGCAGCTTGCGGCAAAATAAAGGCTTGCAAGCCGGCTAAATTGTGTTTGCGATCGGCCCAGCCGTAGATCAAGACGGTTAACCAAGCAATCAAGGACAACACATTAAAAAAGCCTAAATTTAGGCCGTGGGAAAAGGTCACCTGGTATAACAGCCAGGCGTGTATCAGCAATCCCAAGGCCAGCAGGCCGGAGCGCAAACTGCCGCTGGATTGGGCTAACAAGGGTTGCGCGCTGACCCGAAAGTTGCTGGCCACCGCTAGGTAGATCAGCACTAAGGCCAAATAGGGCAGGCATTTTTGTAAGAGTTCAGTCATAACGTAATTATGGCGCAAATATGCGGTAAATATAATAGCTTGATGTAAAATCGCAAACTAAATGACTTGTAAGAGTAGACCATGCTAGAAAACTTGACCGACCGCCTGCAGGGCGTCATTAAAAACTTACGTGGCCAAGCCAGGCTAAGCGAAGAAAACATCAGCGACGCCATGCGTGAAGTGCGCATGGCATTGCTAGAAGCCGACGTGGCCTTACCGGTGGTGAAAGACTTCATCGCCCAAGTTAAGCAGCGTGCGCAAGGCCAAGAAGTGCTGCAAAGCCTCACGCCTGGTCAAGCCGTCATACAAGTGGTGCACGATGAATTAACTGCCTTAATGGGCAAGGCTAACGTGGCTTTGAATTTAGCCGCGGTGCCGCCGGCTATTATTTTAATGGCCGGTTTACAAGGGTCGGGTAAAACCACCACCTCCGCTAAATTAGCTAAATTACTAAAAGAGCAGAAAAAGAAAGTCTTACTGGCCAGTGCCGACGTCTACAGACCGGCGGCGATTGCCCAATTAAAAACCTTGGCCCAGCAATTGGACGTGGAATGCTTTGATAGCAACGCCAGCCAAAAACCGCTGGACATTGCCAACGCCACCTTGGATTTTGCGAAGCGTGGATATTACGACGTGGTCATCTTTGATACGGCCGGCCGTTTAGGCATCGATGAAGCGATGATGGCTGAAATTCAAGCCCTGCACGCACTGCTCAAACCGGTTGAAACCCTGTTCGTGGTCGATGCCATGCAAGGCCAAGACGCGGTTAACACCGCTAAGGCTTTCGGCGACGCCTTGCCTTTAACCGGTGTGGTGCTGACTAAATTAGACGGCGATTCTCGGGGCGGGGCGGCCTTGTCGGTGCGCCACGTTACCGGCAAACCGATTAAATTCATCGGTGTCAGCGAAAAAGTAGACGGCCTCGAGCCTTTCCATCCTGAGCGCATGGCCTCGCGTATATTAGGCATGGGCGACGTGCTGAGCTTGATTGAGCAAGCGCATAAAAATGTCGACTTAGCCGAAGCGCAAAAGCTGGCCGATAAAGTAAAAGCCGGTAAAAACTTTGACCTAGACGATTTTAAAATGCAGATGTCGCAAATGCGAAAAATGGGCGGCATGGGCGCCTTGATGGATAAGATGCCTAGCCAAATGGCCGGCATGGCCGCCAAGATGGACCCCAACGATGCCGATAAAGCGGTGCGCCGTATAGAAGGCATCATTAATAGCATGACACCCTTAGAGCGCCGCAAACCCGAGCTGATTAAAGCCACGCGCAAAAAACGCATAGCCGATGGCAGTGGCGTGCAAGTGCAAGAGGTAAACCGCTTGCTTAAGCAGTTT
>CAJBBQ010000003.1 GCA_903951385.1 uncultured Pseudomonadota bacterium | reverse complement strand
GGGGCGCACAAGATCACGGTCGCAACCTTGCACCAAGCCGTCGGTGAATTCCACCACACTGACTTTAGAGCCTAGGGCATCGTACACCGTGCCCATTTCCAAACCGATGATGCCACCGCCTATTACCAACAAACGTTTGGGGATGTCGGCCAAGGCCAAGGCGCCGGTGGAATCCATAATGCGCTCGTCTGCCGGTGCACCAGGAAATTTAGTGGCTTGCGAGCCTGCGGCTATGATGGCGTAATCAAAGCTCACCGTGGTCAACTTGCCATCTGCTGCCGTTACTGCGATTTGATTGGGGCCAGTAAATTTACCCAACCCTTGCACCACGGTCACGTCGCGTTGCTTGGCCATAGAGGCCAGGCCACCGGTTAACTTGCCTACCACGTCGTTGGCTTTCCAATGACGCAATTGCTCTAAGTCTATATTGGGCGAAGAAAAACTCACGCCATGCTGCGCCGTCTCTTCGGCTTCAGTAATCACTTTAGCCGTATGCAACAAGGCTTTTGATGGGATGCAGCCTACATTAAGGCAGACGCCGCCCAAGGTACTGTAGCGCTCAATCAACACTACTTTTTTACCTAAATCAGCAGCACGGAATGCGGCGGTATAACCGCCAGGGCCGGAACCCAAGACCACCACTTCGGCATGCACATCGGAGGCCGGCACGGCATTCGTGCTGGCAAGCGGCGCGACACTGACCGGGACAGCGGCTTGCGGCGCGGCAGCAGGCGCAGGTTCTGATTTTGCGGGCGCTTCTGCTTTAGCTGCGGCCGCGGGCGCTGGCTTAGCCGCCTGTGCTTGGCTTTCAACTTGCATCAGCAAGCTGTCTTTAGCGACTTTATCGCCTACCTTCACTGTAACGGACTTGACTATGCCCGCCACCGGGGAAGGGATGTCCATGGAGGCCTTGTCTGATTCGACGGTAATCAAGGAATCTTCGAAAGCCAGCTCATCGCCAACTTTTACCAAGACCTCGATGACGTCCACGCTATCAAAGTTACCGATGTCCGGTACCAACACGTCCACTAAATTGCTCATGCTTACCCTTAGATAAATCTTAAATTCAGATAAAACTTCAATTAACCGCTGTTTTTAAAGCCCTTGCCTAGAGCAACAAGCGACGCACGTCGCTCAACATCATGCGCATGTGGCTAGTAAAGCGTGCGCCATCGGCGCCATCCACCACACGGTGATCGTAAGACAAGGACATAGGCAACATCAACCTCGCCTCAAATGCCTTGGTCTTGGGGTCGTAGACCGGTTGCATACTGGAGCGTGACACGCCTAATATGGCTACTTCCGGGCAATTAATAATGGGCGTAAACATGGTGCCGCCTATGCCGCCTAAGCTGGAGATAGTGAAGCAACCGCCTTGCATTTCCTCAACCTTCAATTTGCGTTCACGCGCTTTGGTCGACAAATCGGCTAAATCACGGGCAATGTCCAACACGTCTTTTTGTTGTACGTCTTTTACCACCGGTACCACCAAGCCATCCGGCGTGTCGCAGGCAAAACCGATATTGAAATAGTTTTTCAATATTAAGCTGTCGCCATCAGGCGAAAGCGAGGCATTGAAGTTCGGGTAGGTTTTAAGGGCATTCACCGAAGCCTTGATCAAGAAAGCCAACATGGTGAGTTTGACCCCACGTTTTTCCGCATCGGCTTGCATGGATTTTCTGAAGTCTTCCAAATCGGTGATGTCGGCTTCATCAAATTGCGTGACATGCGGCGCCGTCACCCAATTGCGGTGCAAATTGGCACCGGATAATTTTTTGATGCGCGACAATGGCTTGGTTTCAATCTCACCAAACTTACTGAAATCAATCACCGGCATGGCCAATGTGGCTAGGCTACCGATACCGGCACCCATGTTTTCCGTGCGCGGTTTGGCCAATTCGGCTTTCACGTAGGCTTGCACGTCTTCTTGCAAAATGCGGTTTTTAGCGGCCGTGCCTTTTACCAATGCCAAGTTAACGCCTAATTCACGGGCAAATTTT
>CAJBBQ010000002.1 GCA_903951385.1 uncultured Pseudomonadota bacterium | reverse complement strand
TGGTTAAGCATGGTCATGGGCAAGGTGTTTTGCTAAAAATGTTTGTATGAAAGCATTTTAACACAAGCGTAAAGGCCGGTTTTAGCTCACTTAGATTAAGTGTTGTTGGAAGTGACAGGCGAGTAACATGTCGGTATGTTTTTCATGAGCACCATATGATTTATGGGGCATCGGAGCTTTTGTGTTTTGCTTTATAATGACGACAGTTATAATCAAGTCGTACAAGTGTATTATTAGTAAAAATATATTAAAGCGTCGGTTAAAAAATATCTAAATAAGCTGGATCAAAATACGGCTAAATAGCTTATGTTTTTAGTCAAAATTGACCCGTAAATGAGAAACAAACGTGACCCAAAAAACAAGTGCACTGAATACTAAAAATACCAGTTGGTCAGGACGGTTCAATGAGCCTGTTGCGGAGCTGGTAAAGAAATACACAGCCTCAATTGGTTTCGATTATCGATTGGCGGCTTTTGATATTCAAGGCTCGATTGCGCATGCGCAAATGTTGGGCGCGCAAAAAATTATTAGTGCAGATGACGTTAAAGCCATAGAGCAAGGCTTGGCTGAAATTGCCCATGAAATTGAAGCGGGTCAGTTTGAATGGTTGTTGGATTTAGAAGATGTTCACTTAAATATTGAAAAGCGTCTGACGGATAAAATTGGCGATGCAGGTAAGCGCTTACATACCGGCAGAAGCCGTAACGATCAAGTAGCAACCGATGTTAGGTTGTGGTTACGAGCTAGCGCTGATCAAGTCAGTGTGGCGTTGAAAAAGCTGCAATTGAGTTTATTGGATCTAGCTGAAGCACACTTTGATACCGTCATGCCAGGCTTCACGCACTTGCAAGTTGCCCAACCTGTGACCCTGGGCCACCATTTAATGGCCTACGTGGAAATGCTAAGTCGCGATGCTCAACGCTTCGCTGATTGCCGTCGACGCATCAATCGCTTGCCTTTGGGTGCAGCCGCTTTAGCCGGCACCAGTTATCCTATAGACCGGGAATTGGTAGCAAAAAAATTGGGCTTTGATGGTGTCTGTGAAAACTCTTTGGATGCCGTGTCCGATCGGGATTTTGCCATCGAGTTTACCTTCGCGGCTTCCTTGGTCATGACGCATTTATCGCGCTTGTCCGAAGAGCTGATTTTGTGGAGCTCACCGCGTTTTGCTTTCATAGATATTGCCGATCGCTTTTGCACCGGCTCGTCCATCATGCCGCAAAAAAAGAACCCCGATGTACCGGAATTGGTGCGCGGTAAAACCGGTCGTGTTTATGGGCATTTAACCGCCTTGCTCACCTTAATGAAGGGCCAGCCACTGGCCTACAACAAAGACAACCAAGAAGACAAAGAGCCTTTATTTGATACCGTGGACACGCTATTGGTGACGCTGGAAATTTACGCCGACATGATGCGTGGCATCACCGTAAATAAAGACAACATGCGCCAAGCCGCTAGCGAAGGCTTTGCCACTGCCACCGACTTAGCCGATTACTTGGTAAAAAAAGGCATGCCATTTAGGGATGCCCATGAAGTGGTGGCTTTGGCAGTGCGTTTCGCCGTGGATAAAAAAGTCGA
>CAJBBQ010000001.1 GCA_903951385.1 uncultured Pseudomonadota bacterium | reverse complement strand
GTCAAATTGGCGGCCGGCACCTGCGTGTCTTGTAGCACTTTGGCTATCACTTGCTCAGGTGGCATGCGATCGGTTTCCAAGACCAAACAGGTGGACGTGGCGGCATCTTTATAAGCCAGTTCGGCGAACAAATCTTCTCGTTGCGCTATGGCGCGGGCCGGTCCTGAGCCCAAGGCATAAAAACCCTCATGACTCAAAGCCCAACCTGCGTACTGACTGGCTAAACATGCCAGTACCGGCTGCTCGGATGTCACGCTGATTGCCGTTGGCCAATTAAGAGACGGCTTAAATCGCTGATCCGTTTCAAATTGCACGCGAGCTAAGCCACCTAGGCATACTTCCGCAATTAAGCGCCCTGCTTCCAAACTACCCGCATGCGCTATGCCCGCATCGACCATGCGGCAACCGAGCTGGTGCTGCGTCACGCCTATATTTAAAGCCGACGCATTCGCTAGCAGCGTAGCCAACAAAGGCGCGCTTAACTGGTTCACACTGACATGCACGGGCGGGCTAGAAGGGGCTTGCATCTTCATCTTCTTTCAAACGATTGGCCAATAAATTGTTGAGCATTTTAACTCGAATTGCCAGCAATTGCTTTGCCGCCTCTGCCTTGTCGGCTGAGGCCAAGATTGTGCAGATGGGCTCACCCGCCAGCATCTGGGTCGACGACTGAGGGGATGGGCAGTCTTGCACCCAATCTGGCCAAGCAAAGTTTGCTGGAATACTCAAAGGCAAGGCACTGTAAATAACTGCTTGCGCCACACTGCCGGATTTCACGGCGACGGATGATGGCAAGGCATACGCTTGGGCTTGCTTGCAGGCGGCGACGTGCATGGCCAATAAATTCATCTCGCCATCAACCGTTTCATACAAGCCCACGCTGGCACTTAAACGCGGATTGACCTCCAACACATAGGCCACGCCATCTTGCAGCACCGCATCCAAACTGTTTAAACCCAATAAGGAAAATTCGGCCGTCAATTGCTGTACCGCCTTCAATAGTTGATCTTGCTCACTTGCGCTCAAATCAATTTGACTGACCGCCCCACCATAGCGATAGGGCAAGGCCTCGGTAGGCGCCAGCATCAATTCATTAAATCCCACCAGTGCAGCTTGCTGACCATGGGCCAGAAACAACACCGACACCGGCAGGCCATGCAGTTTCTGCTGCGCATAGCATTGCTTATCCAGCCTTACTTTTCCATTGCTGTAGGGCTGAACATGGCTGCCGCCGCTGGCCCCTACAGCCTTAACTAAGCCATCTGACGGTAAGCTTGCATTAGCCTGCGTCCAGGTTTGTGGGTGATCCACGCCCAATCGCGCACAAGCGGAGAAAAAAATCCGCGGGGATTTAACGCTGGCCAGCGTCGCCGGGAGGTTACCCAGCAAGGGGATGCGTTTGGCGATCTCAGCCAACAAAGTTGGTTGCGCTTCAAAGCCACTGCCGTAAATAAAACCGATATAGCGATTGGGATCCAGCGTATCGATAATAGCGAGCAAGGCTTCGGCTTGAAAGCCATCATTATCAAAAGGGGCCACCGCTGTCATGCAGGCCATCGCCTGTGTTTGGCTATCAGCAAAGCCATCGATGGCGCTGACCTTAAAACCGGCCTGTACTGCCGCAGCCACAAAAGGCCGAGCAGAAAGCGCGATAATCAATAAGGCTGGGCTGAACAAATGCGGCGGTGAAACAGCTTAATGCGAGTGCAGAATGTCGCGGGCAAGCTTAAATGCCGCATTAAATTCCAAGTACAAAGGCTGGTCGGCAGTGGTCATTTGCTTTAATAGTTGCAATTGCGTTTGATACTTAAGCTGGCCTACGGCTAAGGCACCAACTGCGAACGCCCTACCGTTTAATATAAGTTGACCATCCATGTCGGAACTGACGCCATCCACCGCCGAGGGTGGCACGGCATTCACATCCACCAAACCTGTTAAGTTTTTTGCTTGCTGCAATTGCGATTGACTAATCAGCCGCACGCCAGCGGCCGCAGCGCACACCAGCAATTGCGCCTGCTCTAAGGCCTGTTCTTTCGCCTGCTCCGTCGTACCGTCCATCACCTGCATGGACAATTGGTATTGGCTATTCCAACGTGCCACTTTTTCCGTCAAGGTCGACACCGATTTGTGCGACACCAATTGCACCTGCATGCCTAATTGCGCAGCGATAATCGCCACACAACCACCAACCGGTCCATTGGCACCAAAAATGCACAGCGCCTTACCCGCCAAGGCCTGATCAAATTGCTGCTTTAAATGCCGTTCCAATTTAGCCACGATAGCCGCTGCAGTAGTAAATGCGCCAGACGGGTCTGCGAATATGGAACAAGCAAAAGGATGGAACATGGTATTTTTGGCGGCCGCCATCATGGCAACAGCCAGATCAATATCGCGCCCACCTATGAATAAGGCTTCACGCTTAAGGCCTGAGGGACTGCGCGAAAAAATCGCGTCTTGCGCCAACCCTGCTACCTCAGCGAGCTCCAGATTGGTGTACGGCATGACTTTATCAAAGCCGGCATCAATAGCCATGTTTACGTCAAATGGGCTGGCATTTTTAGCCGTGGTCAATAAATGCAAAATACTGGGTTTTATGGTCTGCATGGTCTGCCGTTTCTTTGTAGTATAGCCTGCTTAAATAACTCGTTAATCGACTGCATCGGATAATTGGGCACCGCGATTATAGCCGCTGCAGATTATCCAACTAAGCCCACTTTGCGCAAACTTGGTTTTCAATTGGCTCAGGTGCGCTTCGGTCGATGCCGCATCGGCAAAAACCGCAAAGCCGGTCGGACCCCATGAACTCTGGCCAAAACAAGCCACGCCAGACGCCGACAAATGCTGCAACACCGACGCCACCTTGGCACTGGCATAGCGACCGCCTTGCACGGGGGCAAAATAATCGCCCACGTGCGACTGCAGCACTTGAATCGCCTGGCCAAAAGCAGACAGATCACGCTCCAGCAAAGCCGGCATCGCTTGCATTAAGACATGACGGCACAAATGCGCAGCCAGGTTTTCTGAAAATGGCGGCAACTGCTCAAAGG